>JAKEEX010000164.1 GCA_022616315.1 Myxococcaceae bacterium | reverse complement strand
GTGATGTTCAGCAGGGCGGCCAGATTCGGGTAGTACGGTTCGCACACGCGACGCGCGGGGCTGTCCGCGGGACACGCGGCGACGCCCTGGATGTCCTGGAACGTGAGCAGGGGCTGCCAGCTGTCTCCGGAGTCGGTGCTCGTGGCGAGCGCCCACCCGTGCACCCAGGGTGAGCCGCATCCGTAGAGCCGGCCGCCCACGTCGCGCGCGCAGCCGTTTCCGTTCGGCAGGCCCAGTCTCGCGAAGGTGAGGCCTCCGTCCGTGGAGCGGTAGATGCCCGTCCAGGTGGCCACCCACGCCGTCTGCCCGTTTGCGGAGAGGTCCGCGCCGACGACCTCGTCGGGGCCGAGGGTGCCTTGCGTGTCGAGGACCGCATTGCCGAGCGCGAGCACCTCCGTGAAGCTCTGTCCGCCGTCGTCGCTGCGCACCACGCGGGTGGGCCCCTCCGAGCGGACCCGGGCGAGGAGGACGTCCGCGTTCGCGGGACTCACGGCGAGCAGCGTGAGCGCGCGGCCCCCGAGCGCTTCCGCGGCGTGCGCGTGCTCGCTCCAGGTCTCACCGCCATCGTTGCTCCGGAAGACGAGGGCGCCTCCGCCGGGGGTCTCCTCCTGCGCGGCTGCGTAGACGCGTTGCGGGGCGCCGGGGGCCACGAGGACGGAGGTGAAGGCCGCGTCCTCGCGGCGGAGCACGACGCTCGGGAAGGTTCGCCCGCCGTCGTTCGAGCGCCGCACCTCGTTGGGCTCTCCCTGCTCCTCGGTGGCGGCGAACAGGCGCTCGGGGAGGGACGGGTGCGTGGCGAGTGTGCGCACCCATGTGTCTTCGAAGACCGGAGATGCCTCCCAGCTGCAGCCTCCGTCGCGCGAGCGGATGAGCACCCTGCCGCCCGCGGCCAGCAGCTCTCCGTCCGCGTGCCAGAGGAAGTGCTCCGGCACCGCTCCCGCTGCGCCCATCACCTCCGGGCAGACCCAGCCCCACGTGCGGCCTCCGTCGTGGCTCAGCAGCGCGCCGAAGGAGGCACGGACGAGGAGGTCGTCGGGGTGGCCCTCGCGCACGGTGACGGCGGTGGTCTCCGGGAGGCCTGCGTGCGCTCGGGACGTGGTGGGGAGCGCGAGTGTGACGAGGCAGAGGAGGAGGCTCAGTGTGGAGCGTGGCTTCACAGCCCCCTCACCCTGTCCGTCTCCCAGGGGGAGAGGGGAGGGATTTCGTGGTCTGGAGGACGACCCGGTATTGTGGCAGTCCCTGTCCGGGCCCCCGTGCCCTGCTGTCATTTCTGGAGGTGTCCGCGTGGTGTCCTCGCCGTGGCGCTGTGTTCCGCCCCTGCTCGTGCTCATTCTTTGCTCCGCGTGCCCCGGAGGAAACCCTGGCGGTGCGGACGCAGGCAATGCGGCCGGAGACTACGAAGACGAAGGCCCGTTCGCCTCCTGCCGCTACGAGGGGGCGAGCGCTTGTGGTGCGAAGGAGGGGTTCTCGCTCGGCGGGTGCGACACGGGGAGCCTCGGCGGGGTAGGCGCGGACGGCGTCTGGACCGTCCACAGCCGCTACACGCTCGTGGATGGTGGGAGCGACTTCACCGTTGCGAACCTCACCCTGCACAGCGACGGCAGCCCGGAGTGGATTGACCGCGGCTACGACGTCACGCGCAAGGACGTGGGTGGCACCTCGTTCTACGTCGGGTTCGACCTCGCGTCTCCCGATGGCGGAACGTTCGTCCGCACCTACGTGGGTTGCAGCGCGCCATCGCCCGACGTGGTGCAGGGCTGCACGGTGACGTGTCGCAACAACCAGCCCCAGTACGAAGGCACGTTCCACGCAAAGAAGGTGCAGCGCCGCGCGAGCGAGACCGAGGCACAGGGGCTCGCGCTCGTCTCCGAGTCCCCGGCGCGCGGCATCCCCGCGGACGTCTACGTGACGAAGGGGCACGCCTACGTCGTCTCCCTGGACGGCCCCACCGGGCCCGGCGGCCTCACCGTCTTCGACATGGCGAATCCCGCCGCACCGGTGAAGAAGCCGGAGCTGACCGGTCCCGCAGGCAGCTTCGACTCCTACTGGAACGCGGTGTGGGCCAAGGGGGATGCCCTCTACGTCGCGAGCGCAAAGTCCGGCGTGCGCGTCTACGACATCTCCGATGCCGCAAACCCCACCTTCGTGAAGTCGGTGCCGGGCGGTGAGGCCATCAACGTCCACACCGTCTTCGTGCGCGGGGACCGGCTCTACGCCATGGCGCCGAGCAGCAATCGGATTGCCATCAACCAGGTCCTCATCTACGACGTCTCCACGCCTCTGTCGCCGCGGCTGCTCAGCCGCTACACCGTGCCCGGTGCGCTCACCACCGCGCGCGCGTACCCCCACGACTCCTTCGTCCACGAGGACCGCCTCTACAGCTTCCACTGGAGCCTGGGGCTGCAGATCTCGAACGTGGCGGACCCGGCCGCGCCCGTGCACCTCGGCGCCTACCGCTACGAGCGCTCCACCAGCCACGCGGGCGCGGTGGCGCGCTACGGGGACAGGCTCATCGCCTTCGAGGGCGGCGAGGACTTTGGGGCGCACCTGCGCGTGCTGGACGTCACCCACCCCGAGGACATCGTGAAGCTCGGCGAGTGGAGGACGCGGCCCGAGGTGTCCATCCACAACATGGTGCTCGACGAGGCCAGCAAGCACCTCTACATCGCCCACTACCAGGACGGTGTGCGGGTGCTCGACGTGAGCGAGCCCTCGGTGCCGGTGGAGGTGGCCCACTTCAACACCTGGGACGCGGCGCAGCCCGGCCGCGGCGTGGACTTCTACGACGGCGCCATCGGCATCCGCCGGCCCACGCTGGAGGACGGCGTCGAGGGTGGCCTGCTCTTCGTCGTGGACACGGTGCGCGGCCTGCTCGTCCTGCGCGAGCAGTGAGGCCTCGGGCGAGGCGCTGGCGTCCCGTGGGCGTAGGGCAATGACGGGAAATGTGTGGAGGATCTGGATCCGCCGATCCGGGTGGGTGTGCGCCGCCGGACATGGAACGCGTGGACGGCTTGCGCGGATCTGGATCCAACGCTGTGCATGCCGTATTCCCCCGCGCGCCGCCTGGGCAGGAGAGGGACGCGTTCGCCAGTGCGCCGCCTCCGCCACTCTGGCGTGCGGGGGGAAGTGCCCCATGCCCGTGCTGCTTCGAACCGACATCCAGAAGAACCGCGCCTACCTCACCCTCGCGGGGCTCGTCGCGGACGAGGAGCTCCGACAGGGCGTGGACCAGTACATCGCCCAGCTCGGGACGCTCCGACCGGGCTTCACCACCGTGACGGACCTCTCCTCCTGCCGGCCGCTCAGCCAGACGGGTGTGGCCGAGGTGCGCCGCGCCGCGCAGGCCTGCGTCGGGCGTGGAATCCAGGCCACCGCGCGCGTGGTGCAGCAGACGACGGTGGCCATGCTGCAGTTCCAGCGCGTCAGCCGGGAGGAGGGCTACACGGCCTTCACCGTCCCCTCCTTGATGGAGGCGGAGAGGCTCCTGGACGAGGAGGTGCGTCTGTCCCTGGGTGCGCACGCGCAGGCGGCGGCCGCCCTGCCCTGACGGTGACCGAGGAGCAGGGCGTCCTCTGATCGGCGGGCCCGCTCCCCGGCCGCGCTTCCAGCCCGCGCTGGCGCCACGTCTCCGCTGCGCCACCCTACACACGGTGGGGACGCGGACCCCGTGTCTCCTCCATGGACTCGAGAAACGCGAGAGGAGGCAGCCGACATGGCAGAGCTACCCATTCGGAGTGAGACAGGCGGGCTCACCCGGCGGGGCTGGGAGTGGGACCCGTTCGAGCGCATGCGGGAGCTGATGCGCTGGGACCCCCTTCAGGCGCTGCGGCAGCTGGCACCGTCCCCGGCGGCGACCACCGCCTTCGCCCCCGACTTCGACGTGAAGGAGACGAAGGACAGCTTCATCTTCAAGGCAGACCTCCCTGGCGTGAAGGAGAACGACGTGGACATCTCCCTCACCGGAGACCGCCTGACGGTGACCGGCAAGCGCGAGGAGGAGAAGACAGAGGAGGGCGAGCGCTTCTACGCATACGAGCGCACCTTCGGCAGCTTCTCCCGCTCCTTCACCCTGCCCGAGGGCGTCAGCGCGGAGGACGTCAGGGCGGAGATGAAGAACGGCGTGCTCACCCTCACGCTCCCCAAGAAGCCCGAGGTGCAGACGCGGCACATCCGCCTCGGCCCGGAGGACACCAAAGCCAAACCGTGAGGCGTGTCACCCAGGTGACAGTGCGCAGGTGTGTCCTTCCTGACTGAAGGCGCCTGAGCAGGCTAACGTCCTGTCGTGGCTACTTCCCCGGCGCGGACCGGCCCTTCCCAGGCAGAGCGCGGCATGGCGCAGGTGCGCCCGGCCGACGCGCAGGAGCTCCTCGAGCGGCTCCAGACGGTGACGGCCGCGCTCGCCGGAGTGACGTCGCTTGCCCGGTGCGCGGACGTGGTGCTCACACAGGGCCTGGAGGCGCTCGGGGGCGAGGCGGGGATGCTGATGCTCCTGGACCCCGAGCGCCAGGTGCTGGAGCTGGTGGAGAGCAGGGGATACCCCGAGCAGGCACTGGACGGCTGGAGGACCATCCCGCTCGAGGCGCCCATCCTCCTCGCAGAGACGGCGCGCACGGGCGCCCCCATCTTCCTCGGCACGCGCGAGGAGACGGTCCAGCGCTACCCTGCCATCACGGACGCCCTG
This sequence comes from Myxococcaceae bacterium, assembly GCA_022616315.1. Classification (GTDB taxonomy): domain Bacteria; phylum Myxococcota; class Myxococcia; order Myxococcales; family Myxococcaceae; genus JAKEEX01. The sequence goes on along the minus strand of JAKEEX010000164.1, from coordinate 2,071 downwards.
AAGCACACGCAAAACGGCGCGCGCGTCTCCCTGCCGCTGGTGCTGGAGGGGCGCGTGCTCGGGACGCTGGGGGTGAGCTGGGCCCAGGAGCGGACGTTCGACGAGGAGGACCGCGCCTTCATCCTGGCCGTCGCGAGCCAGGGCGCTCTGGCGCTCGAGCACGCCCAGCTGTACGAGCGCGAGCGCACGGCGCGGGAGGAGGCGCTGATGCTCGCCGCGCGCCTCAAGGTGCTCGCGGAGGCCTCGCGTGCCTTCGCCGCGGAGCAGCAGGACCTGCGCGGTGTGCTCCAGACCGTTGCAGGGCAGCTGACCGGCACGCTGGCAGACGGGTGCATCCTGCACCTGCTCTCCCCGGACGGAGACGTGCTCGTCCCCGAGGTGGTCGCGCACGTGGACCCCGAGGCGGTGCAGCCCCTGTGGGAGGCGCTGGTGCAGGCCCCCATCCCCGCCGGAGCGGGACGGCTGGGAGTCGCGCTGCGGTCCGGAGGCTCCGTGCTCGTGCCCCAGGCACATGGGGGGCCCTGGTGGAGTGCCGAGGAGCCTGCCCACCTCGAGCTCCACGCGCGCTTCCCGCTGCACAGCCTGCTCGTCGTTCCGTTGCGCATGGGCTCCCGGGTGCTGGGGGCCTTCACGCTCACGCGCCACCGGCCGGCGCAGCCCTTCACCCGCGAGGACCAGCAGCTGGCGGAGGACGTGGCGGACCGGGCCACGCTCGCCATCGACAATGCGTACGCCTACTCGCGTGAGCGGGAGGCCCGCGCTCACGCGGAGGCCGCGGCGCGGCGGGCGGCGCGCCTGACCGAGGAGGCGAGGCGTGCGGTGCAGGTGCGGGACGAGTTCCTCTCCGTGGCCTCCCACGAGCTGAAGACGCCGCTCACGCCTCTCTCGCTGCGTGCGCAGGCGCTCGCCCGTGAGCTGGCGGCCGGCTCCACCCGCGGTGCCGCCGTCCACGTGGAGGTGATGCAACGCCAGGTGCGCAAGCTGGCGGACCTGGTGGAGGGGTTGCTGGACGTCTCGCGCGTGGGAGAGGGGCGGCTGAGCCTCGCGCGCGAGCTGGTGTGCCTGGTGGACCTGGTGCGCGAGGTCGTTGCGCGGCACGAGCAGGAGGCGCAGAAGGCCGGGTGCGCGCTGGAGCTCTCGCTGCCGGAGGAGGCGGTGGGCCAGTGGGACCGCCTCCGGCTCGAGCAGGTGGTGGTGAACCTCCTGACCAACGCGCTCAAGTACGGGGCGGGGGGCCCGGTGCGGCTCGCGGTGGAGTCGGACACGGGCGTCGCGAGGCTCGTCGTGCAGGACGCGGGAATCGGCATCGACCCGCGCGACGTGCCGCGCATCTTCGAGCGCTTCGAGCGCGCGGTGTCCTCGCGAAACTACGGCGGGATGGGGCTCGGGCTGTACATCTCGCGGCAGCTCGTCGAGGCGCTGGGAGGCACCATCCGCGTGGACAGCCGGCCGGGCGCGGGCGCCCGCTTCACCGTGGAGCTCCCGCGCAACTGACCCTCTCCCTCAGTCCCTCCCTCGCCGGAGCGCATTCACCAGCCGGTGCGCCTGTCGCGTCGTCTCGGGCTCGCGGTAGCGGGGACTCACCTTCAGGACGATGTCCACGGCGGTGGGCAGGTCCATGAGGTGGCCCGGGGAGACGTAGACGGGCTTGACGCCCCTGCGGGTGCGCACGGCCATGCCCACCACCTCGCCGCGGTGACGGAGCTCCGCCACCGCGCCGCGCTCCTCACCGAGTGGACCGTGTGTCCCCACGAGGAGCGACTTCGCGCAGCCGATGGAGGGCACGCCGAAGAGCAGCCCGCCGTGACACGCGAGCCCCATCCGCCGCGGGTGCGCGGTGCCCTGACCGTCGAAGATGAGCACGTCGGGCGGATGGGACAGGCGCCTCCACGCCTCGGCGAGCACCGGCAGCTCGCGGAAGGAGAGCAGGCCCGGGACATAGGGGAAGGGGACGGTGACGGTGGCGCTGGCCTGCTCCACGGACTGCAGCGTCGAGACGTCGAGCACCACGATGCCGCCCCAGGCGAGGGTGCCGTACTTCTCGGTGGAGACGTCTGCGCCGGCCACGCGC
>JAKEEX010000163.1 GCA_022616315.1 Myxococcaceae bacterium | reverse complement strand
GGGTTGATGAAGATGCGCGTGGCTTCATCCAGCCACCCGGCAGGGAGCGTGGCGCGGATGGCCTTCTCGCAGAGGGCCCGCACCTGCTCCTGCGCGACACCGCGCGCGTGCATGTGAGACACCACCACGGTGTGCGCGCGGACGGGCTTGCCCTCGCGGTACTCGAGCGTCACCTGGGACTTCGCGTCCGGTCCGAGCACGCCGGGGTGCACGAGGCGCTCGGCGCGCAGGCGCTCGAGGATGAGCTGGGCGTACTGGAGCGCTGCGGGCATCAGCTCCGGCGTCTCGCGGCACGCGAAGCCGAACATGAGCCCCTGGTCCCCCGCGCCCTCGCCGATGGGGTCCTTCGCGTCCACGGCGGCGGCGATCTCCGCGGACTGGGAGTCGATGCGGTTCTGAACCTCCACGTTGCGCCAGTGGAACCCCGGGATGTCATAGCCGATGTCCTTGATGACCCCGCGCGCGATGGCCTCCACGTCCACCGTGGGTCCTCGCGTTTCTCCCGCGACGAGACACAGGTTGCGCGTGACGAGCACCTCGATGGCGCCGCGGGCGTGGGGGTCCACGGTGAGGAGCGCGTCGAGAACGGCGTCGGAGATCTGGTCGGCGACCTTGTCGGGGTGGCCGTCGGAGACGGACTCACTGGTGAAGAGGTGGGCGGTGCGGGGCACGGATGACCTCCTGGCGCGCACGGCGCGAAAAGGGATGCTCTCCCAACCCGGGCGGCGGAACGGCAGCGCCCTTTCGCCAGAGGGCACCATCCGTCCAGCAGCGAGCACCGCAGCACGCGGAGTGCCCGGGGAGGGGCACGCTGGACGCCAGAGGGGCACATCGGCCCTCAGCGCAACGGGTTCGTCCAGCGCAGTCCGGGAAACCGACTGAAATCGGAGTCGTTCGAGTGCAGCTCCGCCTGATGCTCCATGGCGAGCGCCGCGAGCTGCACGTCCGTCGTGAGGTTGCCGGCACTGCCGAGCTCGCTCAGGAGTCTGAACGCAATCTCCAGGTGACGGGCTCCGGGAAGGAGCAGCCGGACGTGAGGGCGCTCCAGCCACTCTTTCACCCGCTCCACGGCCTGCTCCACGGGCATGGGGGCGTCGAAGACCCGGGGGTTGGTGCTGAGGCGGATGAAGCCGAAGAGCGCCGGGGCCGCGAGCCCGATCTCCACGTCCCCGTTGAGCGCCTCCTCCCACCAGCGACGCGCCCTCGCGTGCTCGGCGAAGCCACGGATGCTCGCGTACAACAACAGATTGACGTCGGGGACGATCATGAGCGACGGCGCCCGTGCTTGCGCGCGACGGCCTCATCCTCGAGCTCATCCACCAGGCGATTGAACCCGGCCCTGTCGAGCCCCGGCCTCAGCCGCGCGTCGTGAGGCACGACACGGTAGGGCTTGCCGCGGCGAGAGGGCTGGGAGGACAGGCCTCGCCGGAGGGCGGCGTTCACCACCTCCTTGAACGTCTTTTGCTGCCGGTGCGCTTCCTCCTCGAGCATCCGGGCGACATCCGGGTCGAGCGTCAAGGTGGTTCGCATGGAAGCATCATGATGCTCGCACTTCAGAGCGTCAAGATGCGCGCTCCGCTGCGGTCTGCGGATGCTGC
>JAKEEX010000162.1 GCA_022616315.1 Myxococcaceae bacterium | reverse complement strand
GGGCACCATGGGCTCACCGTGGGCTCGCATGGGCTCGATACCCCTGAGCCCACGTGGGCTGAGCCCACGAAAACGTGCGCTGAGCCCACGCCAGCATGGGCACGTGCCCAGGCCGCATGGGCTGAGCCCACGAAAGTGGCAATTTTGCGCCAAACCACACCGGCAACTGCCCCCGGCACGGTCGCTCAATGGACCATCGCATCGGCGCGCACGTTGATGCGCAGCGACGCGCAGACAATGCGCAGAGACGCGCACCTGACGTGTTTTTCCACACAGTCGTGCCCGAACCAACCTCCCAACCTCCCAACCTCCCAACCCTCCCGCGTAGAATCCCGCCCATGGGCAACATGTGGGACGAGCCGGAGCGCGAAGTGCAGGACCGCGACCTGCGCATCCTCCGGGTGGCGGCCGCGCCGGTAGCAGGGGATGAGAGCACACTGTTCGTGCGGCTGGAGACGACGCGGGGGCAGATCGACGGCATCCTGCACCCCGTGGAGGGCGGGACGGGCGCGGTGGTGTGCGTGGGTGGAGCGATGGGTGGGGTGGACGGGCCGGCCGACCGGCTGTACGCGCGGCTGCCGGCTCTGCTGCGTGAGGCGAGGGTGACGGTGCTGCGGGTGGAGTACCGGGAGCCGAACAACTTCGAGGAGTGCGTGCTGGACGCGCTGGCGGGCTGCTCGTTCCTGAAGGGGATTGGGGCGACGGGGGTGGTGCTCCTGGGGCACAGCTTCGGGGCGGCGGTGGTGATCAAGGCGGGGGAACTGGCCCCGTTTGTGCAGGGGGTGGCGTCGCTATCGACGCAGCTCTACGGGACGTACGAGGTGGAACAGATGGAGAAGCCGCTCCTGCTCGTGCACGGGACGGCGGATACCGTCCTCAGCCATGAGGCGAGCGAGGACGTCTTCCGGCGCGCACGCGACCCGAAACAGATCGTGCTGTACGCGGATACGGGGCACGGGCTCGGACATGCCCAGGCAGAGATCGACGCGCTGTTGAGCGACTGGATCCCTGCGCGCCTCCGCGGGGACGCCATGGAGAGCGGGCGGAGCGAGGTCGTGACGGGCCCTCACCCCCCGGCCCCCTCTCCTGACAAGGCGGGAGAGGGGGAGTAGTGCGCCCGCGCGCGGGCTCACGATGCGGCTCACGCCCTGGACGACGCGGGCCGCGGGTCTGGCAATACAGTGCCGGCGAGGATGGGCTACCGTTCGGGGGCGGCGGTGAGCCAGCGCATGTAATCGATGTCGGGGACGGTGAGGCCGGCGGCGTTGAGGAAGCCGGCCGCCTCGCCGCGGTACTGGCTGGAGTGCATGAGCACGTGCGGGAGCGCGTCCCGGACCTCGGCCCGCTGGCGTCCGGCCCAGGAGGTCTCGAACTCGAAGGTTTCGTCGAGCCGGGACTCCAGTGCGTCGGCGAGCCGGGCAATGCGGCCGTCCACCTCGTTCAGGAAGTCGCGGCAGCGGTCGAGGGTGGGCGGCTTCCAGGGCTCGATCCAGGCGGCGGGGTCGCCATCCATCCACCTGAGCCAGAGGAGCTCCGTTTCGAGCACGTGCTGGAATGCGGCGAGGGCCTTCACCGGCTCGCCGCCAGATACCTGGAGGGGGCCGAAGACGGCGAGGTTCGCCCACCGGTCCCAGGAGATGAGGCGCCCGAGGAGGTCAATCACGCCTTCGAGTCTAGCAGAGCGGACCCATGGCACGGGCCGAGTCCCAGCGGGACTGATCAGAGCTCGAATACTTCTCCCACGACCCGCTTCTCCAGCCGTGCGCCCTCCGGGAGATAGGGCAGGTAAGAGTCCTCGGGCATGTGGTAGGTGATGGGCGGGCACCAGTCATCGTGGTGGTTCAGGATGACGGTGGGTGCGCGCAGGATGCCG
>JAKEEX010000161.1 GCA_022616315.1 Myxococcaceae bacterium | reverse complement strand
CTCAACCTCTTCGAGCGGGAGGCACTGGAGGACATCATCCCCTGGTGTCGCGCGAACGGCGTGGCCACCCTGACCTACGGCGCGCTCTGCCGTGGGCTCCTGTCCGGCAGGATCAACGAGAACACCCGGTTCGAAGGGGATGATCTGCGCAAGACCGACCCGAAGTTCCTGCCTCCGCGGTTCGGGCAGTACCTGCAGGCCGTCCAGCGGCTCGAGCGGTTCGCGCGCGAGCGCTACGGCAAGGGCGTGCTCCCGCTCGCGGTCCGCTGGGTGCTCGATCAGCCCGGCGTCTCGGTGGCGCTGTGGGGAGCCCGCCACCCGGGCGAGCTCGCCCCGCTCAGTGAGGTGATGGGCTGGAGTCTCGACAGCGAGGCCCTGGCCTACATCGACTCGGTGGTGAACGAGTCCGTGCGCGAACCCGTGGGCCCCGGGTTCATGGCACCCCCGGAGCGACGTCCGGAGGAGCCGGGCGAACGGCCAGGGGCGCCCGCCTGAGAGGGCCGCTCAGTCCCACCGAGCGGGCAGGCTCCCGCACCCCACTCCGCTCCGAGCGGCAGGGCCCCTTCCGCGCCGTTCGCTCCTCCCTATCGTCATCGTCAAGAGGGAGGAGTGACCATGCACGACGAGACCTGGATGTGCTGGAGGCGGACATGGCTCGGTGGCGCGGCCGCCATCCTGCTCATGGGCTTCGCTGGGTGCGCCACGGGGCGCTCCCAGCCCACGGTGGACGCGAGCCTGGTGGCACGGGTTCCGGAGGACCAGCTGCATGAGGTGAACAGCGCGCGGGACGCGGAGCGCCGGGCGCGGGACGCGGTGACCCGCGCCGACGTCGCCACGAACGACGCCGCGAAGCAGCGGGACGCGGCGCGCAACCAGGCCAAGGCGGCCGGCCTCAACACGCAGGCCGCGCGCACCTCGCTGGAGGTCGCCCAGGCGCAGGGAGCCCCGCTGGCCACGAGCCAGGCGCAGGCGAATCTGCAAGCCGCGGAGGCAGCCGGGGTCGCCGCCGACGCGCAGGTGACCGCGGCCGACGAGGCGGTGAAGCTGGCGGAGGCGCAGAAGCAGCTGGCGGAGCGCAACGCGGACGTGGCGAAGGCGCAGGCGTCCCTCGCCGAGTTCGACGCCGTGAAGCGGAGCGGCCACGTGGGCGCCCAGGAGCTGTCGGAGGCGGAGTTCGTGTCCGCGCTGTCGAATGCGCGGGCGAGGGCCTCCGAGGCCGAGCAGGCGGCGCAGCAGCAGCAGGTCAAGCTCTCGCAGGCGCAAGCCCGGGCCGAGACGCTGCGCGAGCAGGCGCAGGGCTATGGGGGCGCGGGCCCCCAGCAGTGAGGCCCGGTCCAGGCGCGGGGGAGGGGCAAGCCGAGGTTGCGACTTCCCGGAGAGGGGAGGTCGCTACTTCGGCAGCGCGCGGATGCGCTGCTTCACCGCGTTGAGCTGCGCGCCGTCGTTGCCGCCGCCCGCGGTGAGCCGGTTCTCCGAGATGTACTGGTTGAGGTGGCGCACGCGGTCCCCGGGGTTGGGGTGCGTGGAGAACCAGGCCATCACGCCGGGCGTGTTGCCCTGCTGGCGCTGCAGCTTGGCGAAGAAGCCCACGAGGCCCCGGGGGGTGATGCCCGCGGCGTTCGTGTAGCGGGCGCCGGTCTCGTCCGCCTCCGTCTCCTCGCTGCGCCCGTGCGCGAGCATCACGCCCTGGGCCGCCACGCCGGAGGCGAGCTTCGCCAGCAGGTTCGGGTTCTTGCCCAGCGCCAGCTGCAGCACGGCCTCCAGGCCATACGCGTTCACCATGGCGCGCGCGGAGTGACGCTGCGTCACGTGGCCCGCCTCGTGGCCCATCACACCGGCCACCTCGGCGTCGTTCTCCGCCGCGAGCAACAGGCCCGTGTAGACGTAGACGTACCCGCCCGGGGTGGCCATGGCGTTCACTGTCTTCGCGTCATCGATGACGTGGACCTTCCAGGCGACGCGCCGGTCCTTGTTGGCCACGCGCAGCACCGGCTCGGCCACGCGGTTGACGTAGGCGACGATCTCCGGGTCCTGCACGAAGCGCACCTTCTGCTTCGTCTCCAGCTCCTGCTTCACCTGGAGGCCGATCTTCGACTCCTGCTCCTCGGAGATGAGGAGGCCGGCCGCCGTCTTCTCCGCGCTCGCGCGCTGCCGCGCCGAGCAGCCCGCTCCCCCCAACACCAGCAGGACGCCCAGGGTCGTCATCCACATCCGTCGCATGCGTCTCGTCCTCTCGTCGTCCTGCGACGTCGCGCAGGCCACGGTGTCTTCCCGGAGGGACGGCCGGAGCCCTCCTTGGGGCTCCGGCGTCCCCGTGTGACGCGGGAGGCTACTTCACCAGGCGCGACTCGGCCGCGTCCCAGTTGATGTTCTGGAAGTAGGCGTCCACGTACTTGGCCCGCTCGGTCGGCTTGTAGTCGGGTACGAAGGCGTGCTCCCACGCGTCCATGATGAGGATGGGCTTGTAGCCCGCCACGTGGTTCTCCTCGTGCATGCCAATCCAGTGGTTGGAGAGCATGCCGGTGCCGGGGTCCTGGTACGTCATGGCCCAGCCGATGCCCGGCATGGTGCAGATGCCGCGGAAGTCCGTGAGCCACGCGTCGTAGCTGCCGAAGCTCTGCTCCATGGCCTTCTTCAGCTTGCCACCGGGCTCCTGGCCCGTGCCGCCCGCCTTGAGGTTCTCGAAGTAGTGCTCGTGGAGGACCATGCCGTTCCACTCGAAGCCCAGGCGGCGGGTGAGCTCGGCGAACACCGGGTTGCCCGCGGTCTGCTTGTCCCGCACCAGGCCCTGGAGGCTCTCCAGCAGCTTGTTGAGGCGGTTGACGTAGCCCTCGTACAGCTTGACGTGCGTCTCGAGCACGCCGTCGCTGATGCCCTTGAGCCCCTTGAGGTGGGTGTACGTCCGCGGCGTGTACTTCTTGCTCATCTCGGCCATGGAGTGCTCCTTCGAATGGAGAGGAGGTGGAGCATGAGGGACCTAAGCCGTCCCGTGCGCACAGAGCCCCCTCCCCGGGTGTGCGGCGCATGAAAGGGCCTCGGGCGTGTGCGGACAAGGAGAAGAAGCGGCCCCGTTCACCGTTCAGCGTTGCCACTTTCGCGTTGACACTCCGGGGGGGCGTGGCTTGACTCCCGCTCTTTCGTTCGCCCGTCGTCCAGCAGCTGGAGAGCCCCCCTATGTCCCCTGCCGCGCTCGCGGCCCTGTGCGTCCTGACCGCCACGGCCCCTGCCCAGACTCCCCCCGCTTCCGAGGCGGCTCCCACCGCCCAGACCGCCAAGCCCCCCGCCTCCGAGGCGGAGTCCCGTGCGCTGGAGGAGAAGCTCGAGGAGGCGAAGAAGGAGCTGCGGGAGGAGATCCGCGCGCAGCTCGCCACCCAGCAGGCAGCGAGCGGCTTCGACGAGGGCCTGGAGGAGCAGGCGCCGCGTCAGCTCGAGCTGCTCACGCTGGACGGCTATCTGCGCGCCCGTCCGAAGCTGTTCGTCAACTTCGACCTGGACCGCCAGGTGGACTCCTCCGGCTTCACGCTCTTCCCCACGGCTCCCGGTCGCAACACCCAGGCCTTCGCGGACATGCGCCTGAGGCTGGACCCCACCCTCAACATCTCCGAGGAGGTGGCCATCAAGATGCAGGTGGACGTGCTGGACAACGTCGTCTTCGGCTCCACGCCGGAGTCGGGCTTCACCGCGACCCCCTGGTTCATCTACGACTCGTTCAACGAGAGCCAGGTGCCGCCCCGCTCGGCCATCAACACGGTCATCGACTCCATCATGGTCAAGCGCGCCTACGGCGAGGTGAGCACGCCGGTGGGTGTCCTGCGCTTCGGCCGCATGGGCAGCCACTGGGGCGTGGGCATGCTCTACAACGACGGCAACTGCCTGGACTGTGACTGGGGCGACACGGTCGACCGCATCATGTTCGTCACGGAGGTGTTCGACGGCATCTACGTGGCGCCCATGCTCGAGTTCAACACCGAGGGACCCGTGGTGCTGCGCCGCAGCGGCCTGGGCGAGCCGGTGGACGTCTCCAACCTGGACGACACCCACAGCCTGATCCTGGCCGTCGCGAAGCGCGACACCGACCAGCAGAGGCGCGCCAAGCTGGATGACGACCAGACGCTCTTCAACTACGGCGTGCACTTCAGCTACCGGACCCAGAGCCGGGGCGCGGAGCCCTACTACGGCGAGTCGCCCATCCCCCCGAGCGCGAGCGACCCGGACCCGAGCTTGCTGCCCCCGGGCCTCCTCTTGTCGCGCCAGGCCACGCTGTTCATCCCCGACGTGTGGGCGAAGCTCGAGCGCCGCGACTGGCGCCTGGAGGTGGAGCTGGCCAGCATCGTCGGCAACATCAACCACGCCACCGTGAGCCTCGGCGCCAATCAGTTCTCACCGGACTTCTCCATGCAGGTGATGCAGTTCGGCGGAGCGCTCGAGAGCGAGTACCGCCTCGTGGACGGCAACCTCCGGATCGGTCTGGACCTGGGCTACGCCTCGGGCGACAAGGCCCCGGGACTCGGCAACCGGCCCGGCCGCACTCCCCGGACGGACGTGGCGGGCCTGCCTTCCCGCGAGGGCAGCGTGGTCGGCACCAT
>JAKEEX010000160.1 GCA_022616315.1 Myxococcaceae bacterium | reverse complement strand
TGCGGCAAACCGAGGTGGAGGAGAATGGCCGCCACCGCCTCGGACCCGGCGAGGTAGGCCAGCACCCTGCGCTTGCCGCCGCAACGAGCACAGGTGAAGACGTCAACCGCGAAGGTTTTGCTGAGCAACCCGGCCCAGTCCAACCTCCCTGTCTGCTCCCTCCTCCGCTTCGCGCCAGCAGGTGCACCTGCTCGCGCAGTCGCCTCCTCCGGCACCGTCGTGGCCGTGGCTGCGGGGAGCAGGGATGGCCTGAGTTTCGCGCCCGGCGCGAAGGCGCCGTGGAATCGCACCAGGTTGCTTCTGGGCGGGGGCACCAAGGCCGTGAGTTTGCGGAGCAACCCCAGGCCCGTGAAGAGGAGGTGCGTGGTGCCGTCCGGCAGCGGTCGCTTCATCCGGTAGGCAATGCGGCCACCCTCGGCCTCCTCGAAGCGCTCCAGCGCAAGGGCACCGCGGGCACCGTACCGGCACAGCCTCTCCAACCCCTCCCTGTCATTCGCGTGCAGGTGGGTGTTTGCGTGAAGGGAGAAGCCCTCCAGGAAGGCACACCTCGGCTGCTTCCTGGGAGGTGGGCGGACGTCCAGCTCCGGCCAGCGAAAGCGCTGCTGGAGGGAGGCGGCCTGGTAGGCCTGCAGCGCGTCCTCTGGCCCCTCCGCCGGGAGAGCACCTCGTCCCTCCAGCAACCGCAGCACCCGACGGCGCACCCCCACCAGCAGGCGCTCCACCTCGGCTTGCGTGGGTGGCGGCAACTCCTCGAAGCGCACGCAGTCATCCAGCGCCACGAAGACGCCGTCAGGCACCAGCGCATGCACGTGAGGAGTCTATTGAAGCGCCGAGCCAAATCTCTGCAGGAAGGACACCGCCCCCGTCTGTCCTCCTCGGATGCCCAGGCGTCGCGCGCGCCGACGCTGCAGCGCGAAGAGTGCGCGCAGGAAGACGCCGAGGACGTCGGAGAACAGCCGTGCATCCCTTGCCAACACCCACCGGACGCGGTGCGGGAAGGAGAGCGTCCACTGCCGGTACGGCACCCTTGGCAGCACCTTCTCCACGAGGTGCGCCGCCGTGACGTGGGCCCGCTTCGCGTTGCACGAGGGACAGACGCCCCTGCCCTTGCACGAGAAGGCCACCAGCATCTCGTCCTTGCAGCCCTCGCACCGCACCCGGGCGAAGCCATGTGCAAGCACCCCGCACTCCAGGTACCTGGCGAAGTCGCGCTCCACGTACCTCGGCAGCCCCCGGCCGACTTCCGCGGCCTCCTGCACCAGCGTGGCCAGGTTCTCCTGCACCGCACGGTACAGCAGACTGCGCTCCGGCTGTCTCCGCCGGTACACGCCACCGCACGCCGGGCGCACCCCGCCCGCCCCCACCGCCCCGCCCTCGCCCACACCGCACCCCCGCGGATTCCATGCAGGACTCTACGGAGGAACTCCGACACGGGCTCGCCAGGCACTGGGGCGCTATGCTCTCCCCTCGTCCGCGCGAGACGCTGAGGGCGCACATCGAGGCCTGACTCCCATGAAGACCGCTTCCACCACGGCCCCGCAGGAGCCCGGCATGCGGCGCGCCGTCTCCCGCTGGGAGATCGTCGGCTTCTCC
>JAKEEX010000159.1 GCA_022616315.1 Myxococcaceae bacterium | reverse complement strand
CCTTTCCATCCGCGGCGGCGGCGGGCGTCTTCGAGGGCGCGGCAGCGACGGGAGCTGCGACCGCGAGCGCGGCACCGAGCAGGAGGGCGGGGAGGATTCGCACGATGCGGGACATCAGGCCTCCGAGATGGTGGGCTCGCCGGACAGGCGCTTGAGGCCGAAGAGAGAGCCGAAGAGGAGCGTGGAGCACGCGGCGATTCCGACGAAACCGGCGGCGTCCCACACCGTGACCAGAGCACTCAGGAGGCGCGGCACGAACGCCTGGCCGTCCACCAGCACCCGCGCGAAGGCCAGGCCAACCCGGTCCAGCACCTGAGGATCTCGCGCGAGCACGAGGCCGGCCAGCGCAGCCGAGCCGCCCAGGATTCCGAAGCCCGCGGTGAGCTCGCGCCGGAGCGGCACGGGAGCTTCGGCCACGCGGGTCATCACCGACTGGACGAAGTCCGGCGGCGGGAGCGGGTCCACCACCCGGTAGAGGTCCTTCTCCATCTGCCGGTGCTCCTCGAGCACCGCGCTGCAAGCCTCGCAGCCGAGCGCGTGCTCGAGGGCGTCACCGCTCCCGGCCACGACCGCATCGAAGAGCTCGTCGAGCTCGGGGCACCGCTGGGCGCTCATCGTGACTCTCCTTCCGGCTGCTGCATCCGGCGGCGGAGCTTCTCCCGGGCCCGGAAGAGCCTCGCCATGATGGTTCCCGGCGCCACGCCCATCACCGCGGCGATCTCCTTGGTCGTGCGACGCTGGACGTAATACAGCGCGAGCACCTCGCGGTCTTCCGCGCCCAGGGTGGCCATGGCCTGCTCGAGCGACAGGCGCTCCTCGCGCGCCACCGCCGCGTCCTCCTGCGAGGGCGCCTGGGAGGCCAGGAGCTCCTTCATCGGCTCCAGGTCCTCGGTCCGCGCGCGCGTGCGGCGCCGGAGGAGGTCCAGGCAGAGGTTGCGCGCGATGGCGAGCACCCACAGCTCGAAGGGGCGCGCCTCGTCGAAGCGGTCCAGGGCCTGGTAGGCACGCAGGAACGTCTCCTGGGCCACCTCCGCTGCCTCCGCGTCATTCGCGAGCAGACGCAGGCAGAGCCCGTAGACCGGGCGCTGGACGCCCCGGACGAGCGCCTCGAAGGCGTGCCGGTTCCCTTTGCGGGCGGCAGCCACTTCGTCGCGCCAGGGAAGTGCCGGGGCGTCATCCACGGCCATCATCATGGCCAGCGGCCCCCGGACGGCGGGGCGCGGAAGCACTGCGGGGCTCGAGCTCTCGCGGGTCACGCCCGACTCTACGGAGCCCCCGCAACGCTATTGCAAAGCGCGTCCTCACACCGGCCGCTCTCGCCGCCGGGAGTGAGGATTTGTCTGTATTTTCGCGGACTTGGCCTGCTGCTGTTCGCGGGCGACCTTCCGGGCCTCCTTCTTCAGCTTCTGCCGGGCGCGGAAGCCGGCGGGGGGGGCCGGCTCCTCCCGCGTCACGGCGGGCCGGACGCGGGCCGGGGTGGCGGGCTGCTCCCGCGTCACGGCGGGCCGGGCGCGGGCCGGGGTGGCGGGCGCGAGCCGCTGGGCGTCGGTCCACACACGGCCACTGACACGGCGAGCTGGTGCCTCCTCCTGGCCGTGCTCCCGCTGCCCGGGCGCAAGTCCGCGACGGGCAGCGATGATCTCGTCCACACTCTCTTCGCGGTAGGCGAAGTGGTAGAGCCGCTTCACCACGAGCGTCGCGTAGGCGCCCGGCGGCAGCGTGAAGGCGATGTTGAGCTTGAGCCGGCCGCGGTTGAGCTCGTCCGGTTGTACCCTGCCAACGACGAGCTTCTGCGGGACGACGAGCAGCGGCCGCTCCTCGTGCTTGAAGTAGAGGAGCCGGGGCGCATCTGCGATGCGCAGCTTCTCGAGCGAGAGCTTCTCGCGGCCGAGCACCCAGGCCACCGCGTCCGCGATGACGGGGTCCGCCATCTTCGTGTCCGGAGCGAGCAGCGGGAAGGACGCCGTGCGCAGGCGCTTGAGGACCTCGGGGTCCGCGTCCCGGTAGAAGAGGAGCGTGCCGGCCTGGTACGGCATGGGGAAGAGGTGCTCGCGCGGCAGCAACAGCTGGAGGTAGCGCCGCACGCCCTCGTTCCAGAGGTAGCTCTGGTAGGTGAAGAGCAGCATCGCGCGGTAGTCCGCGTCGATCTGCAGGAACGCCCGCACCCAGTCTCCGGGATGCGTCCGCAAACTCTGGAGGATGCGGTGGTACTTCTTCGTCCCGGCGAAGGGGACGCGGCGTTCCCACTGGCCCCAGTTCTCGGACCAGAACTGCTTGATCTTGGCGTCCTCGGTGCGGTCGAGCGGCGAGGGCTTCGCCATGTAGTTGTGCAGCGCGGCCTCGAAGTCACCGCGGAGCAGGTCCTTGGCGATGAAGCCCTGGCCGTGCTTGAGCGAGCCGAAGCGCTGGCTGTCGAAGTAGTTCACCACCCCGAGCCGGTTGACCTCCGCGACCGCCACGTTGAGCTGCGGCAGGTCCTCCTCACGCACGTCGCGCAGCGTGACGGAGAAGCGGTTGGAGGTGATGTTGGCCGCGGTGAGGGACCGGTCCGTGTGGCCGAGGAACTTGAGCCGCAGGTCGGGGTCCTGAACGTCCACGTCCGCGCCGTCCACGGCGATGAGCTGCTCGGTGCGGCCCTGCTTGTCCTTCAGGCCGCAGTAGGAGATGGCGCCGGGCTTGAGGCCGTGCCGCTCTCGGATGCGCTCCGCCGCCTCGAACGTCGACAGCTTCTGCTTGTCCATCAGGTAGACGCGGAAGCGCCCCTGGGGCACCTCGTCGAAGCGGTTTGACTCCTTGACCGAGAAGTCTTCGGGCTTTTGCTTGATTCTCACGGTGGCTGCCCTTAGCAGCGAAACCCGCTGTATGCGAGGAGTGGACGGCGAGCCGGCAGGAGAGCGGACCGCTGTTGCCCGTCCGGGAGGGGGTGTTACTGTCGCCCGCCGTCGGCCCCTCCCGCGCGTGTGCGCGGGGCAGCCCCGAAGGCCTGCCCGGATGCCAAGTGTCTGCCCTCGCTGCCGCTCCTCGCTCCCCGTGCCGCCACCGGCATCCTGCGCGAGCTGCGGGGAGGCGCTCTCCGCGCTGACCGCGGGTGGAAGCGTGGCTGCAGGTGGGCCTCGGCTGGTGGGGCGGCTGGCGGACGGGCAGGTGCTGGACGTCCCCTTGAGCGTGCGCACCACGCTCGGCCGCCACCCGACCAACACCGTCCGCCTGGCCGACCGCGAGGTTTCCAAGGAGCACGCGCTCATCGAGCAGGTGAACGGCGCGTGGATCGTCCGTGACCTCGGCTCCTCCAACGGCACCTTCGTCAACGGCCGGAGGGTGCTGGAGCTCACGTTGCGCGACGGGGACGAGCTGGCACTCGGGACCTCGCACCTCGTGTTCCACGCCGGCCCCCGGGCGTCGGGAGGCTCGCCGGGCGTCACGGTGCTCGCCACCCGTGGTTCGGCCGTGCCGGCGGTGCTCGCGCAGCTGGATCCGGTCCAGGTCCAGGACGGCGAGTTCCGCCCCGCGGACGCCATCACGGACGTCAACGCCCTTCGCCAGGACTACGAGAAGCTGCGCATCGCCCACGAGTTCCAGCGCCAGGTGGGCCTGGAGCGCGAGCCGCGGAGCCTCTGCGAGAAGATCCTCAAGGTGACCTTCCAGCTCGTGGCGGCCGACCACGGCGTGCTGTTCCTCGAGCAGCCTGGGCAGGGACTGGTGCCCATGGCGGTGCAGCACCGCAAGCCCACCCACGAGGAGGTGGTGCTGAGCGACACGGTGCTCAAGCGCGTCACCGAGAGCCAGAAGGCCGTCCTCACCGCGGACGCCATCCTCGACTCGCGCTTCTCCGCCTCCGAGAGCATCGTGGCGCAGGGCATCCGCTCGGCCATGGCGGTGCCGCTCCTGTCCCGGGACGTCCTGCGAGGGGTGCTCTTCGTGGACACGCGCGAGCGCACCCACGCCTTCAGCGAGAAGGACCTGCGGCTCCTCTCCGGCATCGCGAGCCAGGCGGCGGTGGCGCTGGAGAACGCGGAGCTCGCGCGGGAGATCGAGCGCGAGGCGGTGGCACGCGCCGAGCTCAGCCGCTTCCTGTCCCCGGCGGTGGCGAACATGGTGGTGAAGGGCCAGGTGGAGCTGCTCCGGCAGGGCCGGCTCGCGGACGTCAGCGTGCTCTTCGCGGACATCCGCGGCTTCACCTCCATGGCCGAGCAGGACGCCCCCACCGAGGTGGTGTCCATGCTCAACGAGTTCTTCTCCGCCATGGCGGAGGTCGTGTTCCGGCACGAGGGAAACCTGGACAAGTTCATCGGGGACTGCGTGATGGCGGTGTGGGGCCCTCCCTCCAGCCACGCGGACGACTCCGCGCGGGCCATGCGCGCGGCGCTCGAGATGCAGCAGGAGGTTGCGCTGCTCAACCTCCGCCGCGCCGAGCAGGGGCGCCCGCCGCTCCAGGTGGGCGTCGGCGTCAGCACGGGCCAGGCGGTGGTGGGCTACATGGGCTCGAGCGAGCGCCACGAGTTCACCGCCATCGGTGACTGCGTCAACACGG
>JAKEEX010000158.1 GCA_022616315.1 Myxococcaceae bacterium | reverse complement strand
ATCGCCGCGCGGCACCCCGCGGTCCGCGAGGTCGCGGTGTTCGGCGTGCCGCACGACAGGTGGGGCGAGACTCCGCTCGCGGCGGTGCTCCTCCAGCCCGGCGCCGCCGCGAGCTCGGATCTGCTCCGCGACTGGATCAACGACCGCGTCGCCGCGCGCTACCAGCGCGTGTCCGAGGTCGTCATCCTGCAGGAATTCCCGCGCAGCGCCGCGGGCAAGACGCTCAAGCGCGAGATGCGCGAGCCGTTCTGGGCGGGACGCGAGCGAAAGATCTAGAGACTCAGCCCTCGAGGTCGCGCTTCATCCGCGCCAGCAGCTGCACCGCCGACGCGGCGTAGGGGGAGATCCACCGGTCGTGGAGCTCCTTGATGGGCATCACGTTCAGGTGGTTCCAGCGCTGCCGCCCCTCGCGGCGCGAGATGACCAGGCCCGCCTTCTCCAGCACTCCGATGTGCTGCATCACCGTGCACCGGTCCAGCGTCCTGGCGAAGTGCTCGCACAGCTCACCGGTGGTGCGCGCGGAGTCCTTCAGCAGGTCGAGGATCTCCCGCCGCCGCGAGTCCGCGAGCGCCTTGAAGACGAGATCGTCCCGGGCCTCCCTTGACATGTTGTAACTCTATAACATATCCCAGCGGCCACACCATCCCCGAGGAGGATGCCGATGGAGCGCTCGTTCAAGGTGCAGCTGAAGATTCAGAAGCCGGTCCAGGAGGTCTTCGACGCGGTGGTCCAGCCGAAGAACCTCAGCGGCTACTTCACGAAGACGGCCAGCGACCCGCTCACCGAGGGGGCCACGGTGATGTGGTCCTTCGCCGAGGTGCCGGGCGAGTTCCCCGTGAAGGTCCGCCAGGTGGAGAAGGACGCGCGCATCGTCCTGCAGTGGGAGTCGGCCGAGGGAGGCTACGACACGACGGTGGAGATGGTCTTCAAGCCCCTCGAGGACGGCGCCACGCTGGTGCAGATCAGCGAGTCCGGCTGGCGCGACACGCCCAAGGGCGTCGAGAGCTCGTACGGCAACTGCGGAGGCTGGATGCACATGGCCTGCTGCCTCAAGGCCTACCTCGAGCACGGCATCAACCTGCGCGCGGGCGGCGCCTTCTAGGGCCCTCGCATGGCCTCCCCTGCTGGCGCAGGCGAGCCCCTCAGAACAACCGCGCCAGATAGTTCACGCGAACGCTCAGCGAGGCGCACGCCTCCACATCCACCGTCCAGTCCGACTCCGGAAGCTGTCCGGCCACGTTCGCCGTCAGCTCCAGCGGCCCCTGACGCAGGAGCGCGAGCACGTCCACCGGCTCGGCATCACTCTGGAAGACGCGGACGCCGCCCTCTCCCGCGCCGGGCGTGAGCTCCAGGAGGCTGGTGGGCTCTTCGCTCGAGCCCGTTGGGCGGAGGAACAGTCCGACGCGCTCGATTCCCTCCAGCGCCGCATCATTGCTGCTCGCCCGCACCTCGATGCGCAGGGACTCGAGCAGCGCCTGGCCGTCCCCCTCCTCCACCGGGATGGAGGGCGGCTCGAAGTCCAGTGTCTGGGTCGCCTCGAGTGCCCCGAGCGGCACGCCGGGAAACTCGACACCGTACGTCATCTTGCAGAGGCGCTCCTGCCGCACCTCCAGGAAGAAGAGCGAGCTGAGCGCCTTGCCGTCACACCCGGCGAGGCAAAGGGGGACGACCAGCAGCGCGGCGCGGAGGAAGGAGTGCATGGGAGGACTCACGCGTCAGAAGAAGTAGAGGAGGAAGCCGACCTTCGCCGCAGGCGTGGTCATGCGCAGCGTGAAAGGGCCCGCGCTGAGGCCGGGTACATCGTCTCCGAAGCCGTCCTGGAGGAGCCCCGTCGTCTGCTCCTCGGTGAGACGGAAGGACCAGTAGCTGATGCCGGCGCGCACGAAGAAGGCGAAGCTCTGGGGCGAGCCGAGCTCCAGACCCAGCATGGCGGAGGCGAAGTCGTAGCCGAAGCGCTGGAAGATGCGGTCCACCGCGGGCGCCGGTGCGCCGCCGTTCAGCCTCTCGAGGAAGGGCCGGTAGTCCGTGGGGAAGTAGCGCCCCACGTCCACGTTCAGCGAGGGCGTGATGAACGTGGGGAACGCCACCCCCGCCCCTGCTCGTGCCGCCCACCCCACCGTGTTGGAGGCCACGCCCGCGTTGACGCGCAGCCAGGGCACCGGACGGTAGAGCAGCGAGACCCCCAGCACATCCGGGACGCCCGCATCCAGCAGCAGACCGAAAGACTTCTGGGGCGCCTCGTCCGGGGCGGGCGCTGGCGCCGGGGCGGGAGTAGAGGCCAGGGTGAGTGCGAGCAGCAGCGGTGCCATGGCGACTCCCGTGTCGGAAGGTGGGCAACGTACCAACGGGTCCGCACCCGACGCCAATCCGCAATGCCGTATTCATCCCCCGAATGCGGGGTCCACTGGTCCACATCCGGTGAGGGCGCCTTCCTCTTCCGGAGGTGGGGGCCCTAGAGTCCGCTTGCCATCACCCACTTCAACCCAGGAGACCTGGCATGACGACACGCAGGCCTGTGTGGAAGCTCGCGGTCGGGGAAGAGGCCCCCGACTTCGAGCTGCATGGAACCGGAGACTCCGCCGGCAAGGGGGGCCCGCAGAAGCGCATCCGCCTGAGCAGCTACCGCGGCAACAAGAACGTGGTGCTGGTGTTCTACCCCGCTGCCTTCACACCCGTTTGAACGGTGCAGATGCCCTCGTACGAGGAGGACCTCTCCGAGTTCGAGCGGCGCAATGCCCAGGTCCTGGGCATCTCGACTGACCAGGTGTGGAGCAACGAGGCGTGGGCGAAGTCGATGGGCGGGCTGTCCTATCCCCTGCTGAGCGACAACTGGCCCTATGGCCACGTCGCGGCCCACTACGGAGTGCTGCGGGGCTCGGGCACTGTGGAGCGGGCCATCTTCGTCGTCGATAAGCAGGGCATCGTTCGCTACGTCGACATCCATGACATCGGCGAGCAGCCGCCGACGGACAAGATCATGGAGGCGCTCGACAAGGTGAAATAGGGACGCGCCGTCGGAGGAGAGGCACCGCATGGAGAAACCCCTCGAGCTGTCGCGCTACTGCATCCCGTTCACCCCGTTCCGCAAGCGGCTCGAGGAGTCCACCTTCTGTCTGGTGACGACCGCGGCGGTGCGACACAGGGCGGACACGCCCTTCCAGCTCGAGGGGGACTCCACCTTCCGCGTCATCCGCAGCGAGTCCACCACCGCGGACCTCACCTACGACGACGCGCACTACGACCACGGCTGCGTGGAGAAGGACCTCAACTGCGTCTTCCCCATCGACCGCATGACGGAGCTCGCGCGGGAGGGCCGCATCGGCGGGCTGACGGAGAACCACTTCTCGTTCGGCTTCAGCCAGGCCCTGCGTGAGCTGCGTGAGAAGACCATCCCCGGGATGGTCCGCGAGGTGGACAGGACGCGGCCGGACGCCGTCCTGCTCACAGGAGGTTGAAGGCTCTGCCACCGCACCGTGGTCACGGTGCAGAGGTTCATCGAGATGATCGGCATCCCGACGGTGCTCATCACCGTGGAACCGGAGGAGAGCGCGCAGGCGCGGCCACCGCGGGCGATCGCACCGCGTGGCTTCATCGCAGGGCACTCGCTCGGCCGCCCCGGGGACGTGGGCCTGCAGAAGTGGATCCTCATGGACGCGCTGTCGCTGCTCCTCGCGCCGCCCCAGCCGGGCGAGGTCCTCACGCGGGACTACACTTGAGATTTCGTGCAGCTGGAGGGGTTGTTCTAGACTCCCGTGACAAAACACGCAGGCCACGGTGCCTGTACAACCCTCACGGAGACCGCATGACCAGGCTTCTCATCCTCGCCTCCCTCCTCTTCTCGGGT
>JAKEEX010000912.1 GCA_022616315.1 Myxococcaceae bacterium | reverse complement strand
TGGCGCGCAGGTGCCCCTCGAGGGCGTGGCCCAGCGCGTTGGCGCGGGCCGTGAGCGTCTTCAGCCGGCGGTGGCCACCAGCGCCTCGGAGATGCCGGCCATCACCGTCTGCTGGATGGCCGCGCCGCCCTTCGCGTTGGCCAGGCCCAGGTCGTGGAAGGCCTTGATGATGCCGATGACGGTGCCGAAGAGGCCGACGAAGGGCGCGTTGTTGCCGAGCGTGCCGAGCACGGAGAGGTAGCGCTCGTACTGCGGGCGCTCGCGCGACATGGTTGAGGCGATGACCTGCTCCACGGTGTCCGCGCCCTTGTCCATGGAGGCGAGGCCCTCGCGCACCACCGCCGCCTCCATGCCCTTCTGGCCCTCCACCGCGGCGCGCACCACGTCCAGCTCGCCCCGCGCGAGCTTCACCGCCAGGCCCTCCGAGCCCTGCAGCCGGTGCGTGAAGAAGTAGACGAGCCGCTCCAGCATCAGCCCCACCGAAACCACGGAGAGGGCGGAGAGGAGCCACAGCACCCACTCGGCGCTCGTGAGCATCAGCTGGAGGAACTGGGACGTCAGCCAGCCCTGGTGGGGCTGCGCTTGAGCAACGAGCAACGGGAGGGTCATCACAGTGGGTACGCCTCGGGTGGTCGGCCGACGAAGCTGCCATCTCTGGTCGGTCGGCACTTCAATGTCAATGCGATCGGCGCTCGGTCGCCTGTCAACCCGGCGGGCCTGGATGTTGTTCCCGTCCCCAGCACACCGTGTGGCGGGAGCGTTGCGGGAAACGATTCTTCACACCGGTCCGGGCGCTCAGAACTCCGTGCTCCAGATGAGGTCCGCACCGCTCTTGCCGAGGCCTCCGACGCCGACCTCACCCTCGAGGCTCCAGCGGGGGTCTATCTGGTACTCCACCCTGGCCGAGCCCGTGTCCTCGTTCGTGCCGGCGCCCCGGAAGCGATGTGAGTAGCCCACATACAGCTTGTCTCCCAGGTAGCGCCCGAGCTCCAGGCGGGCGCCCTCGAAGAGGTTCTCGCCCGCCTCGATGGAGAGGACGTCCAGCGGACGCTTGCCGGCCAGCACCCACTGGGCCAGGCCCGCGAGCAGGTTGCCCACGACGGAGACAGCC
>JAKEEX010000157.1 GCA_022616315.1 Myxococcaceae bacterium | reverse complement strand
CTTCTTCTCCTTCTTCTCCTTCTTCTCCTTCTTCTCCGCGCCCGCGGCCGTGGTGGACGCCTCCTCCTGGATGGGGACGAGGTTCATGCCGCAGATGGGGCAGGTGTCCGGGTGCTCCTGGACGATGGTGGGATGCATCGGGCAGTGGTACTTCTGCTTCGGCTCCGGGGCGGGAGCCTCGGCCGCGGTGCCGTCAGCGGCTTCCGCACGCCCGTGCGAATGGAGGGTGAGGAAGACGGCACCTCCTCCCACCATGCTGCCAGCCAGAGCCACGGCGAGGAGCCGCACGGCGGGGTGGCGATTCCAGAGGGTGCGGGTCTTCATCGGGTCTCTCCTTCAGCAGCAACGGCGGGCAGCAGGCCCACGGCGCGGTCCAGCTCGGCCTGGCGGCGCTGCACGTCCGCCAGGGCCTCCGCCACGCGCAGCCGGGCATTGCGCAGGCTGCGCTCCGCCTCGATGACGGCCAGGAAGCTGTTACGCCCGGTGGTGAAGCCGGCGCGCGCGGCGGCCACCTGGTCCCGGGCCGCCGGCAGGATGCGCTCACGCTCGAGGGTGGCGACGCCGCGGGCCTCCATGAGGCGCTCGCGCGCCTGGTCCACCTCGGCGCGGATTGCGTCCACGAGGCGCGCCTCGTCACGGCGCATGCCACGCAGGTCCGCCTCCGCCTCCTGCACCGCGGCCTTGCGCTTGCCGAGCTGGAAGAAGGGGATGTTGAGGCCCACGCCGACCATGAGTCGATGCTGCGGGTCCATCCACATGGAGTTGTAGGAGCCCATGAGCTCGAAGTCCGGGAGGTACTCGCGCTGGGCGAGCCGGACGGCTGCCTCGCGCCCGCCCACCCGCGCGCGGAGGGCCTCGAGCTCCGGGCGCTGGCGGAGGGCCTCCTCCTGCAGCGAGGTGCTCTCCATCGGGTCGGCCTCCGGGAAGGCGAGGCTCTCCGGAGGGGGCGGCAGGGGCAGCTGGGGCGCGCGGTGCAGCAGCGCGTTGAGCTGGGCGCGCAGCGTGTTGCGCTGGGTCTCCAGGGTGAGGCGCTCGCGCATCAGCTCGCCCAGCTGCACCTCCGCCTGCAGTGGGTCGGCCTGGGAGGCCCGGCCCACCACGTACTGGGCCTCGGCGCTCTTCTTCAGCGCGCGCAGCAGCTCGAGGTGCTCCGCGTTGATGGCCAGCGCGCGGTGGGCGACGAAGGAGTCGTCGAAGAGGAGGGAGGCCATGAGGGCCAGGCGCTGCCGGGCGTCCACC
Organism: Myxococcaceae bacterium; assembly: GCA_022616315.1. Lineage (GTDB taxonomy): Bacteria > Myxococcota > Myxococcia > Myxococcales > Myxococcaceae > JAKEEX01. The sequence continues at coordinate 14,343 of JAKEEX010000157.1, read as the reverse complement.
CAGTCGTTTCGCGCGGCGGCCGCCTCGGCAGCGGCCACCTCCCCCTTCAGCGCGAGCTTGCCGGGGAAGGGGAGCGCCTGCCCCAGCTTCACCTCCTGCCCGTAGGGAACCTGGCGCGAGCCGATGCTGAAGGGGGCCACACCGTAGGACAGCATGGGGTCCTCGAGCGCCGAGGCCTGGGGCACGCGCGCGAGCGCCGCCTGCCAGGCCTCGCGGGCGGCCTGAAGGCCAGGGTTGCGCGCGAGCACCTCGCGGACGAGCGCTTCACGCTGAAGCGTGGCGGAGCCGCTGAAGGGCACGTCCGACTCGGAGCTCGGCTCAGCGGGCGCATGGGCCGGAGGAGCGGCGGCGGTGGATGGCTCCTGGGCCGCGGCGGTCGCGCTCCACAGCAGCGTTGCAGCGCCCAGGGCGCGCCGACGGCGGGCGCGCATGGGGTGAGAATGGGACATGACTCCGACTCCGGGTGCAGGCAGGGCCCGTCGTCGGCGTGCGCCCATGGCGACACTCCCGCGACGGATGCCCAGGGAGGACGGGGGTGCAGGACGCACCTCGACCGTCCGGGCCTCAGGCCTCGGGGAGCCGGCTCAGATGAGGTAGGAGCAGTGCTGGAGGTACAGCGGTGGGGCCGTGGCGCGGCTGACGCCTCGCGCTCGCACCCACGTCACCGGGAAGGTGTCCAGCGCGAGCTCGGGGGCAGCCGAGGTGGCCACCGCGAGCGAGAGGAGCCGCGGGGCCTCCCAGCGCTTCTCGGCGTCCGGGGTGGCCGACGGGGAGGCCGTGTGGTCGACGGCGAGCGTCTCGCAGCACTCATCCGCGAGGGCCTGCATCCCCGGGCCCTGCTTCCCCTCGGCGCCCTTCCCACAGCAGCAGCGCGCCTGGAGCCTCGCCTCGCCGCCGCACAGATGGAAGAGTCCCGTGGCCGCGCTCGCCGTGGCGTGCAGCCCGAGGACCATCATCAGTGTGAGTGCGCGCAGCGACATGGCTCTCGGCTCGACGGGACTGCTCGGACGTGGGGGCCAATGGCCATTCCCCACGACTCGGACACCGTAGCGACCGGGCTGGACGACGGCAAGTGTGACTGTCTTCGTCACAAAGCGCGAGGCGGCTGTCGGAGCCGATGAGTTGGCAGCCATGCAGCGAGATGAAGCAGAGTGGGACGACGGGCCTGCTCGTCGTTGGCGCGCCCATCCACGGCCCCCCATCTTCGAGGAGGAGGCACGATGAGAGCGGCATGGACGGCCGCACTCCTGCTGCTCGGCTGCTCGGCAGGAGGGCAAGAGGGGCACACCAGTCATGGGCCGGGCATCCAGGCGCAGCAGACGCAGGGAGCGCATGTCGAGCATCCGGCCTCCTCCGCGGAGGCTCCGCGCGCGCAGGGAGAGTCCCCCGGCACGGTGCCCGAGGGCTATGCCGAGGTGCAGGTGGCCCCGGACCGCCAGCAGCTCATCGGGCTGAAGACGGCGCGGGCCGAACGCCAGCGCCTCGGAGGGACGGTGCGCGCCACCGGCATCGTGCAGCCGGACGAGACGCGGGAGGCCCACGTGCACTCCAAGCTGGAGGGGTGGGTGCAGGAGCTCTACGTCAACGCGGTGGGCCAGCAGGTGGAGAAGGGGCAGCCGCTCTACTCCCTCTACTCGCAGGAGCTCTATGCGGCGCAGGAGGAGTACCTGCGTGCGCTCGGCTCTCCGAGCGGTCTGGCCGAGGCGGCGCGCGCTCGGCTGCGGCTGTGGGACGTGCCGGACGACCAGGTGCGGCGCATTCGCAAGCAGGGTCCGCAGAAGGCGGTGGTCTTCCGCTCGCCCATCTCCGGCACCGTCATCGAGAAGCAGGTGCTCGCCGGCCACTACGTGGAGCCGGAGATGCTGCTCTACCGCATCGCCGACCTCTCCCAGGTGTGGGTTGTGGCGGACGCCTACGAGTACGAGGTGGGCCGCCTGGAGCCGCAGGGGACGGCCCGCATCCAGGTGCAGGGCGTCCCCACGCCGGTGGAGGCCCGTGTCGACTACGTCTACCCCACGGTGGACCCGGTCAGCCGCACGGTGAAGGTGCGGCTGGTGGTGCCGAACCCGGAAGGCGTGCTGCGCCCCGGGAGCTATGCCACGGTGGAGCTGCCCACCCGGCCCGTGGAGGCCCTGTGGGTGCCGGAGGAGGCGGTGGTGGACACCGGCACCCGCCAGGTCGTCTATCTGGCGCTGGGCGAGGGCCGCTTCCGGCCCGTCCTCGTCCAGGTGGGGCGGCGCGCCGACGGCCGCGTGGAGGTGCGCGCGGGGCTCCAGGAAGGCGTCGCGGTGGTCGTGAGCGCCCAGTTCCTCCTCGACAGCGAGAGCCGGCTGCGCGGCGTCTCCCAGCCCGGGGCGCACGGAGGCCACTGACATGTTCGAGCGCCTCGTGGAGTGGTGCGCGAGGAGGCGCGGGCTGATGGTGGCGCTCGCCCTGGTGCTCGCCGCCTCCGGCGTGCTGGCCCTGAAGGCCAGCCCGCTCGACGCGATTCCGGACCTGACGGACACACAGGTCATCGTCTTCACCGAGTGGATGGGTCGCTCGCCCCAGCTGGTGGAGGACCAGGTGACCTATCCGCTGGTGACGAGCTTCGTCTCCGCGCCGCGGGTGAGGACGGTGCGCGGCTTCTCCATGTTCGGGATGAGCTTCGTGTACGTCATCTTCGAGGACGGCACGGACGAGTACTGGGCGCGCAGCCGCGTGCTGGAGTACCTGGCCAAGACGACAGGGCAGCTCCCGCAGGGGGTGACGCCCACGCTCGGGCCCGACGCGACGGCCAGCGGCTGGGTCTTCATGTACACGCTGGAGGACCGCACCGGACGGCACGACCTGCAGGAGCTGCGTGCTTTCCAGGACTTCAACCTGCGCTACGCCCTCGCCCAGGTGGAGGGCGTGGCCGAGGTCGCCAGCGTGGGAGGGTACAAGAAGCAGTACCAGGTGGTGGTGGACCCGGTGCGGCTGGCGGCCTTCGGCGTCTCGCTGCCCGAGGTGTCGCAGGCGGTGCAGCGCAGCAACCGTGACGTGGGCGGGCGCGTGGTGGAGTGGGGCGGCCGCGAGTACGTGTTCCGGGGCCTCGGCTACGTGACGCAGAAGGAGGACCTCGAGGACGTGGTGGTGAAGGTCAGCCCCGACGGCACGCCCGTGCGCATCCGCGAGCTGGGCCGGGTGGAGGAGGGGGCGGACATCCGTCGCGGGCTGCTCGAGTGGAACGGCGAGGGCGAGACGGTGGGCGGCATCGTGGTGATGCGCACCGGGCAGAACGCGCTCGAGGTCATCGACGCGGTCAAGGCGAAGCTCGAGGAGGTGAAGCCCTCACTGCCGGAGGGGGTGGAGGTGAAGGTGGGCTACGACCGCTCGGAGCTCATCCGGGAGGCGGTGGGGACGCTGCGAGAGGCGCTCACCGAGGAGATGGTGGTGGTGCTGCTCTTCATCGCCCTCTTCCTCATGCACGCACGGAGCGCCCTGGTCGCCATCGTCACGCTGCCGCTGGCCATCCTCACCTCCTTCATCGCCACCTGGTTCACCGGCGTGACGCTCAACATCATGTCGCTCGGCGGCATCATCATCGCCATCGGTGACATGGTGGATGCCACCGTAGTGATGGTGGAGAACGCCCACCGCAAGCTGGAGCAGGAGGGGGGCACCCGTCCGCCCGAGGCCATCATTATCGACGCCGCAAAGGAGCTGGCGCGGCCCATCTTCGGCTCGCTGCTCATCATCGCCGTCTCCTTCCTGCCGGTCTTCGCCCTGCAGGCCCAGGAGGGGAGACTGTTCCACCCGCTCGCCTACACCAAGACGTTCGCCATGACGGCAGCGGCGGTGCTGTCGGTGACGGTGGGGCCCGCCCTGATGGTGCTCTTCATCCGCGGGCGCATCCGCCCCGAGCAGGCCAACCCCATCAACCGTGCTGCCATCGCGGGCTACCGCCCGGTCCTCAGCTTCGCGCTGAGGCACCGCGGGCCCGTGCTCGGCGCGGCCCTGCTGCTGGTGGCGGCCACCGCCTGGCCCTTCCTGCGCCTCGGCTCGGAGTTCATGCCGCCCCTGGACGAGGGCAGCCTGCTCTTCATGCCGGTGACGCTGCCCAACGTCTCCATCGAGGAGGCCAAGCACCTCCTGCAGGTGCAGGACCGCATCCTCAAGTCCTTCCCGGAGGTGGAGACGGTGCTCGGCAAGGCGGGGCGCGCCGAGACTCCCACCGACCCGGCACCGCTCAACATGTTCGAGACGGTCATCGTCCTCGAGCCCCGCTCCCAGTGGCGCGAGGGGATGACGCGCGCGAAGCTGGAGGCGGAGCTGACGCGGGCGCTCGAGCTGCCCGGCCTGCAGAGCGCCCTCACCATGCCCATCAAGGCGCGTGTGGACATGCTCACCACCGGCATCCGCACCCCTGTGGGCGTGAAAATCTTCGGCGACGACCTGGCCCGCAACGAGGAGGTGGGGCGGGAAATCGAGGCCCGCCTGCGCCAGGTGCCCGGCACCCGCTCCGTCTTCGCCGACCGCGAGACGCTCGGGGCCTACATCGACTTCATCCCGGACCGGAAGGCCCTCGCCCGCTACGGGCTCACCGTGATGGACGTGATGGAACAGGTGGAGACGGCCATTGGCGGACAGGTCATCGACCAGACGGTGGAGGGGAGGCAGCGCTTCTCCATCAACGTGCGCTACCCCCGCGAGCTGCGGAGCGACCGCGAGGCGCTGGGCCGGGTGCTGGTGCCGCTGGGGCGCGGGGGCATGGGCAGGGTAGAGCAGGGAGGGATGGGACAGGGAGGCGTGGGGCAGAGTGGCATGGCGGCCGGAGGGGGAGCGCAGCAGGGCGCTCCGGTCGCCGAGGTGCCGCTCGCCCAGCTGGGGCGGCTCGAGGTGCGCAGCGGACCGCCCATGGTGAAGGACGAGGACGCCTCGCTGGTGAGCTACGTCTACGTGGATACCAGCGACCCGGACCTGGGCGGCTACGTGGAGCGGGCGAAGGCGGCGGTGGCCGACCTGAAGCTGCCCGCGGGCTACCGGCTGCAGTGGACGGGGCAGTACGAGTTCCTCGAGCGCATCCGCGAGCGGATGGCACTCCTCATTCCCCTCACCTTGCTGCTGGTGGCGGGGCTGCTCTACTTCCAGTTCGGCCGGCTCTCCCTCGTGCTGCTGGTGATGCTGTCGGTGCCCTTCGCCATGGTGGGCAGCCTGTGGCTGCTCTACCTGCTCGGCTACAACACCAGCGTGGCGGTGTGGGTGGGGATGATTGCGCTCATCGGCATCGCCGCCGAGACGGCGTCGGTGATGCTCATCTACCTGGAGGAGGCCTACCAGCGCTGGCGGAAGGAGGGGCGGCTCAAGACGCCCGCGGACCTGGTGCCCTGCGCGCTGGAGGGCGCGGTGCTGCGCGTGCGGCCCCTGCTGATGACGGTGGGGATGAACCTGGTGGGGCTGATGCCGGTGATGCTCGCCCGGGGGGCGGGGGCGGACGTGATGCGGCGCATCGCCTCTCCCATGATGGGCGGGCTCCTCACGCTGACGCTCCTCACGCTCGTCATCATCCCCACCGCCTACGTCAGCCTGCGGGCGTGGGGGATGCGCCGGCGGCGGCGCGAGCTGACGGCCATCCCCGGGGGGGCTCGGAGGCGGCGAGCTGACGGAGGCGCCCCGTGGGAGCGGCGGCCCGCAACCGCTCAGGAGGAATGCGCTCCCGGTTGGCCTCCTCCCAGCCGCGCCTCGTCGACGTGGATGAGCGGCCCCGCCCGCTGCGCCCCCGCGGCCCTCCTCCGGGTGTCCGCCGCCGGAGTGACGGGGAGCTCGAGGACGCCTCCCGGTGCGAGCAGGTGCCAGTGGTCCTCGACGCGCACCGGGACGTCGGAGAGCTCGGCCCGGTCCACCGCGACCCGGAGCTGGCGACGGGTGAGAGTCACCTCCAGCCACCTCCCCCGGTACTGGACGCGGAAGGAGAGCCGCCGCAGCCGCTCCGGCATGTCCGGGGAGAGGGTGACGCCCTCCTCGGTCAGCTCCACCCCGGCGTAGTGGCGCAGGACGATGTCCACGGTGCCGGCCATGGCGCCGAGGTGCACCCCCTCCGGCGTGGTGCCTCCCTGGACGTCGAAGAGGTCGCTGCGCAGCACGGAGAGAAAGAGGCGGCACCCCTCGGCGCAGTCCTCCCGGTGGACCACCGAGGTGAAGACCACCTTGCTCAGGGTGGAGCCGTGCGAGGTGCGCGCCTGGTAGTAGTCGATGCACCGGCGCATCAGCGCCTCGTCGAAGGCGTAGCCGAGCCGCTCGAAGAGGGCCTGCAGCTCCTCGGGCCGGAAGAGGTGGAAGAGCATGATGACGTCGGCCTGCTTGGACACCTTGTAGCGGTCCGGCGTCCTCCCCTCGGCCTTGAGGATGCGGTCCAGGCGCTCGGGGGGGGAGGCGCTCCCGCACGTCCAGCGCGCGGAGCAGGCACCAGACCGCCATCACGTTGGTGTAGGCGTTGTTGCGCAGGCCCCCCGTCGGGGCGTCCGGGTAGCGCTCGTGGTACTCGTCCGGCCCCATCACCCCGACGATGTCGTAGCGCCCGGTCGCCCCGTTCCAGCGGGCCAGACTGGACCAGAAGCGCGCGATGTCGAGCACCAGCTCGGCGCCGTAGTCCTCGAGGAACGCCCGGTCGCCCGTGGCCTGCAGGTACCTCCACACGTTGTAGACGATGGCGGCGTTGACGTGCCGCTGCAGGGCACTGTCGTCCGCGCCCCACTGTCCGGAGAGCGGGTTGAGGTGGAACTGCTGGGTGCCCTCCCGCCCGTCGCTGCTGCTCTGCCAGGGGAAGCACGCCCCCGCATGGCCCGCCTCCCGCGCCAGGGCACGCGCTGCCTCGAGCCGGTGGTAGCGGTAGAGCAGGAGCGAGCGGGCCAGGGAGGGCGTGCGCTGGGCGAGCAGCGGGAGGATGAAGAGCTCGTCCCAGAAGACATGCCCGCGGTAGGCCTCGCCATGCAGGCCCCGCGCCGGGACACCCACGTCACGCCCCGCCGAGTGGGGTGAGACGGTCTGCAGCAGGTGAAAGAGGTGGAGGCGCAGGACGAGCGGGTCCTGCCCTGGCCTGCTCGTGCCGTGCTCCAGCGCGTCTACCTCGATGTCGTGCCGGCGCCACAGCGCCCGCCAGGCCCGCTTCTGGCTGGCGAGGAGCGCCTCGAAGTCGGGCGCGCGTCCCAGAGTCAGCCGGGCCGCTGCCGCGCACTCGCTCACCCCCCGGTCCCGCGAGGTGTGGAGCGCCACCACCTTCTCCACCCGGACCGGCTCTCCCTCCCGCACCTCGAGCTGGAGGTCCTCCGCGATGCGCTCCGGGTGCTCCCGCAGGATGCGCCGCTCGGCGGGGAGGGCCGCATCGCCAGAGAAGAGGCGCGTGCGCGCCGCCTCGGCCACCTCGAAGCGGGACTGGGAGGTGCGCGCCAGCAGGTAGATGCCCTCGGGCGAGATGGAGCCGCGAGTCACGACCTCGAGGTGCTTGCTGTTGAGCTGGCGGTAGCGCGCCACGCCCGCGTTGGTCACCGAGCCATCCAGCCCGGAGCGCAGGCGCAGCTCCCCGGACCAGTTCTCCGGGGTGAGGCGGAGCTCCAGTGCGGCCAGGTGGGGGGAGCCCATGTGTACCAGGCGCCGGCTCTCCACGCGCGTCACGCGGCCCCGCGCGTCGCGCACCCGGAAGCGGCGCAGCAGCAGCCCCTCCCTGAGGCGCAGCTCCTGCCGGTACTCGAGCACCTCCATCCGCCAGAGGTCGAGCCAGTCACCGCCGGCGGGGCGGAAGGTGAGCGGGAGCCAGTTGGGGAAGTTGACCAGGTCCTCGTTGACGACGGTGCGACCGGCCACCTCGCTCGCCAGGGCGTTGTAGCCCCCGGCCACGTACGTGCCCGGGTAGCTCCTGGCGCCGGCCACCTGCTCCTCCGCCGCGCCGCGGGTGGCGAAGACGCCGTTGCCCAGGACGCACAACGCCTCGCGCAGGCCCTCCTGCTTGGGCTCGAGCCCTTCGTACACGAGCGTCCACGCGTCACTCATGGTCGCTCCTCCGGCGCGCCGCCCGCGCGATGACGCTCAGCGCTCAGGAGCGCATCCAGCCCCGTTTCTCCGAGCTAACCTGCGGGAAGAAGCCGCTGCGCGCGAGAGAGAATCTCGCGGGCGGTCGCCGGGTCGTCTGAGCGAATCTCCACGGCGAAGCCACTCCCGGTCGAGCGCACCTGTGCCTGGACACCTTTCGGCACGAGCGGGCAGTCCGGCATCTCGGGCACCACGTGGCCGAGCGCGGCATTGCGGGCGAGGTGGCAGTCGACCACCCTTTGCAGCCACTCGGCGGTCATCCCGGGGACCGCGCGAAAAGTCACGGTTGCTCCGACCAATTTCGCAGTCGGCCCTACCTTTGGGCCGCCGGTGCGAATGATGAGCTCTTCGACACTCGCAATGTCCTCCACGTGCTCGAACGGGCTCATGTCGTGGTCATCCGGTTCGATACCGAAGCACGCCCGAGCCTCCGCATCACGAATACGCCTGAGGTTGCCTGTCTGCCCCGCCTCTCCACGCACCGATGCGCGCGCTCGCTCGCGGTGTTAGCAGAGAGCCATGTCGAGCAGAGGAGACGAGGAGGTGGGCACCGACGAAGGAGTGCTCCCGCGGACGGCGGACGTCATGTCGACGTTGGTGGAGAACCGCCGCGCGTTCCTCCACTTCCTCGAGAGGCGCGTGGGAAACCGCACGGTGGCGGAGGACATCCTCCAGGACGCATTCGCGCGCGGGATGGCGAGGGCAGGCAGCGTGCGCGACGAGGCGTCAGCAACGGCCTGGTTCTACCGGACGCTGCGCAACGCGCTCATCGACCACTCCCGGCGCAGTGGGGTCTCCGAACGCGCACTGGCCCAGATGGCCGTGGAGCTCGAGGAGGCGCAGCCGCCGGACGCGGAGCTTCAGGACACGGTCTGCAAGTGCATCGGCCGACTGGCCGGCACCCTCAAACCGGAGTACGCAGCGGCGCTTCGCAGGGTGGAGGTGGACGGCCTCAGCGTCCAGGCATTCGCCGCCGAGGCCGGCATCACGGCCAACAATGGCTCGGTGCGCTTGTTCCGCGCACGAGCGGCGCTCGAGAAGCAGCTGAGGGCGTCCTGCGGCACCTGTGCTTCTCACGGGTGCATGGACTGCACGTGCGGCGAATCGCCGGGCGCACGCTGATTCATCCGTCACCCTGTTCGAGGCGCGGGGTAGGAAGGGGGAGTCAGGAGGCAGCCCACTCCACGGCGTGGCGGGGCCTGCACTGGGTCACGCGCGCGAGGTCGAGCGCCCGCGCCATGCTCGCGCCATCAGAAATCGACGTGTCGCTGTGCACACTCGGACAGCAGCCCCATGTGCCGGCCATGGCCTGGTGTTGCTCGAGACGCGTTCGCAGGGTCGCGACACGAGCGTGCTCCCTCCGCGGAACTGGTCCGCACAAGACTTCGCTCGCCATGAGTCCCCTCCCTCCGCTGCTCTGCCTTCTCGCGGCATCCGTCTCGGCCCAGCAAGTGGAGGACCTGCCTTCCGACGAGGAGCCGACGCAGTCCCAAGCGGAGCACAGAGAGCACGGGAAGAAGGAGGACTCCTGTCCGAACGAGCACGCGCGCATGCAGGCGGCGATGTCGATGCCACTCGACCTCTCGCTCGCGCGGCAGGGTTCCGGCACCAGCTGGCAGCCGCCGTCCACTCCCATGTTCGGCCACATGTGGCTCGCGGGGGACTGGGCGCTGATGCTGCACTACAACGGTTTCGCGGGCCTGGACGTGCAGGGAACCCCACGCGGGGCGACGCAGTGGCCGGTCATCGGCTGGGTGATGGGGATGGCGCGGAGGCCGCTCTGGGGTGGTCAGCTCTCGGCCCGCGCGATGCTCAGCCCGGAGCCCTTCACTCTCGGGCGGCTCGGCTACCCACTGCTCCTGCAGACCGGAGAGACCGCCTACGGAGAGGCGCTGGTGGATCGGCAGCACCCTCACGAACTCTTCATGGAGCTGGCGCTCCTCTACCAGCACGCGTTCTCGGAGGACCTCGCGCTCGAGCTCTACCTCGCGCCCGCGGGCGAGCCGGCACTGGGGCCCGTTGCCTTCCCGCACCGACTCTCCGCGCTGACCGACCCGTTCGCACCCCTCTCGCACCACTGGCAGGACAGCACGCACATCTCCTTCGGCGTCCTGACCGCGGGAGTCTTCACGCGCTGGAGCAAGTTGGAGGCCTCCGTCTTCAACGGGCGCGAGCCCGACGAGGAGCGGTATGGCCTGGACCTGCGGCTTCCGGACTCTGTGTCTGTGCGGGGCACCGTCATCCCCGGGGAAAACTGGGCGCTTCAGGCGTCGGTGGGCTCCCTGCGTTCGCCCGAGGTGCGCGAGCCGGGGGAAAGCCTCCGGCGGGCCACCGCGTCCGTCATGTACACCCAGCAGCTTGGCGCGGACGACCTCTGGGCGGCCACCGCGGTGTTCGGCGAGAACTTCTCCGCGGCGCTGGGTTCCTCTCCATCCTTCCTGCTGGAGGGGAGCGCCTGGCTCTCCGGCAATGTTCTCTTCGGTCGCGCCGAGTACGTGCACAAGACGGCACACGACTTCGCGCTCGCCACACTCCCCGAGGACTTCGCGCTTCCCGTGGGCAGCCTGGCGCTGGGCTACGTGCGCACGTTCGGCCCCTTCGCGGGGCTGGTTCCGGGCGCGGGCGTCCGCGGCGCAGTGAACATGGTGGGGGACGAGCTGGCGGCGCTGTACGGCACGCACTTCCCGCTGGGCGGAATGGTGTACCTCTACCTGCGGCCAGAGGAGATGATGCACGGCATGCGTCACGAGCAGTGATGGAAGTGCGAGCTACTCCTCGAGTGCAGCGTCCAGCACACCGAAGCGCTCGATGCCCTGTGCGATGGCCATCCGCACTGCCTCGAGCACGGCGGCCTCGGAAGGATCGCGCACCACGAGGACTCGCTGTGCAACGTACGCAGGCGTCCCGGTGAGGTAGCGCCGCAGCCCGTCGAGCGTGAGCAGCGTGAGGCTGAAGTTCCGCCCGTCGCGCAGATGTGCCACCACCCTCAGCGGGTCCCCGGGCGCCTGCACACTGTCGAGGACGAGGAGGGAGGCGAGCTCTGCATCGGCCACGTCGATGGTTTGCATGGAGAACGGCCCATCCTCCCGCGCGCGGCGATCGGGGCAAAGGGACGGCGCTCCGGGTGACGGGTGCCGGACGAAGCGAAGCCTGTGAGCGTCCGGGAGCGGCGCGGAGGGACGGACTCCCGTCTCACCCCACGCGCAAGTGCCACCTCAGAGCCACAGTCTCACCAGCATGCCGGGCAGCGTGGTGTAGCCCACAGCGGCGTGTCGCAGCTCGCCCTCGGGCGAGAGGAAGAGCAGGGTCGGGAAGGACTGCACGCGCAGCGCCTCGCGCGCCGCCTCGTCGCCGAGCAGCACGGGGTAGTCCACCTCCTGCTCGCGCATGTAGCGTCGCACCTGCTCGACATCGTCGTAGTCGAATGCCACGGACACGACGTGGGCCGAGTCCCCGACCAGGCGCTGGAGCCACGACACGCTGGGGGACTCCACCTTGCACACCCCGCACCACGGGGCCCACACCACCACCAGCGCCGGAGCGCCGCGCAGCTCCGCCAACCGGTGCACCTTTCCGTCGAGCGAGCGCAGGGACACATCGGGCAGGGGGCCGCGCGTGAAGTGTCGCGTCTGCCACGTCATCACCGCCACCGCCACCGCGGCGAGCAGCACCAAGTCCGTCACCCAGCGCACCCAGCGGCGCTCCCGTGCCTGCGCCCATGCGCTTCTCACGTCCATCGCATCCTCCACACGCATTCTCGCCCACCCACGCCTCGAGTCCGCGCAAATCCTCACCCCGAGCCTCCAACCCACCATCCAACCAACCAGCCCCTCTCCCTCCAGGAGAGGGAAAGGGTGAGGGGGCCGTGGAGCCGTGCACGAAGCTGCACACTGTAAGAACGCTCCCCCCGTCGCGTCCTCCGGAGCGGAGGCACACCATGTCGCGACACGCACCCGAGCTGCACACCCACGGCACGCACTCTCCCGCAGTCGATCCTGTCTGCGGAATGTCGGTGGACCCGACCCACCCCGGAGGCGGGCACTTCACCTACGAGGGCGTCACCTACGCGTTCTGCAATCCACGCTGCCGAGAGCGCTTCACCGCCAACCCCGAGGCCTCCTTGCGCAAGGAGCCCACGCCCACGCAACCCGCCTCATCTCGCGCCCTCCACACCTGCCCCATGCACCCAGAGGTACGGCACGAAGGGCCGGGAGCATGCCCGGACTGCGGCATGGCGCTCGAGCCGCTGGAGCTGGAGCCCGCGGCGATCCGCACCGAGTACACGTGCCCCATGCACCCGCAGATCGTGCGGGACCGGCCGGGCAGCTGTCCCATCTGCGGCATGGCGCTCGAGCCGCGCATGGTGGAGGTGACGGAGGCACCCAACCCGGAGCTTGTGGACATGCAGCGCCGCTTCTGGGTGAGCGCGGGCTTGAGCCTGCCCGTCGTCGTGCTCGCGATGGGGCACCTGCTTCCCGGTGTCCAGCTGTTCGCCCACCTCCCGCCGCGCACGGTGGCGTGGGTGGAGCTGCTCCTCACCTCGCCGGTGGTGCTCTGGGGCGCGGCCCCCTTCTTCGCCCGCGGCTGGCGCTCGGTCGTCACGTGGCGCCTCAACATGTTCACGCTCATCGCCCTCGGCGTCGGGGCGGCGTGGGCCTTCAGCGTGGCGGCGACGGTGGCGCCGTCCCTCTTCCCCGCGGGCTTCCGGGGTCCGCACGGCGAGGTGGACACATACTTCGAGCCGGCGGCCATCATCGTCGTGCTCGTGCAGCTGGGGCAGGTGCTCGAGCTGCGCGCACGCAGCCGCACGAGCCGGGCGCTCCGGGCGCTCCTCGGGCTCCAGCCCCGCACCGCGCGCCGCGTGAGCGCGGACGGACACGAGGAGGACGTCCCGCTCGAGCACGTCCACCCCGGGGACACCCTGCGCGTGCGTCCCGGAGAGAAGGTGCCGGTGGACGGCGTGGTGCTGGAAGGCGACAGCAGCGTGGACGAGTCCATGGTGACGGGCGAGTCCATCCCCGTGGAGAAGGCCAGGGGCGCGAAGCTCACCGGCGGCACCCTCAACGGCACCGGCAGCCTCCTCATGCGCGCGGAGCGCGTCGGTCGCGACACGCTGCTCGCGCAGATTGTCCGCATGGTGGGCGAGGCCCAGCGCAGCCGCGCCCCCATCCAGCGGCTGGCGGACGTGGTGGCCTCCTGGTTCGTCCCCGCGGTCGTGGCGACGGCAGTTCTCACCTTCCTCATCTGGGCGCTGCTGGGACCACAGCCGGCGCTCGCCTACGCACTCGTCAACGCCGTGGCGGTGCTCATCATCGCCTGCCCGTGCGCGCTGGGCCTGGCCACGCCCATGAGCATCATGGTGGGAACTGGCCGTGGTGCCACCGCGGGCGTGCTCGTGCGGGACGCGGAGGCGCTGGAGACGCTCGAGAAGGTGGACACCCTGGTGGTGGACAAGACGGGCACCCTCACCGAGGGCAAGCCGCGCCTCTCCCGTGTGGTGGCGCTGGACGGAGGCGAGGAGGGCCTCCTGCGCCTGGCCGCGGGCGTGGAGAAAGGCAGCGAGCATCCGCTGGCCGAGGCCATCGTGAAGGGCGCGGAGACACGAGGCCTGCGCGTGGCCGCGGCGAGCGACTTCCGCTCCTTGACCGGCAAGGGTGTCACCGGCCGTGTGGAGGAGCGCCAGGTCGCGCTCGGCAACCCCGCCCTCTTCTCGGAGCTGGGACTGGACGCCGGGCCGCTGCTCGCGCGGGCCGAGGAGCTCCGACGTGAAGGTGAAACGGTGATGCTCGTGGCGGTGGACGGGCGCCCCGCGGGGCTCGTGGGTGTGGCGGACCCGGTGAAGGCCACCACTCCCGAGGCGCTCCGGCTGCTCGCCGAGGAGGGCCTCCGGGTGGTGATGCTCACCGGGGACAGCCGCACGACCGCCGATGCCGTGGCGCGGCGGCTCGGGCTCACCGAGGTGGTCGCCGAGGTGCTGCCGGATGAGAAGAACCAAATCGTCCGGAAGTTGCAGGCCGAGGGGCGCGTGGTGGCCATGGCGGGCGACGGCGTGAACGACGCTCCTGCGCTCGCGCAGGCCCAGGTGGGCATCGCCATGGGGACGGGCACGGACGTCGCCATGGAGAGCGCCGGAGTGACGCTGGTGAAGGGGGACCTGCGCGGCATCGTGCGCGCACGGCGCCTCTCGCGCGCCACCATGCGCAACATCCGCCAGAACCTCTTCTTCGCCTTCGTCTACAACACCCTTGGCGTGCCGCTGGCGGCGGGGATTCTCTACCCTGCCTTCGGCCTGCTGCT
>JAKEEX010000911.1 GCA_022616315.1 Myxococcaceae bacterium | reverse complement strand
GGTGGCAAGACAGGCCGATTCGTTGCCGACAACCAGCCGAAGCCCACCTACGTCATGCCGGGTGAGGTCGACTCCAAGCGCGCCGGATGGACCATTCATGCCTCCCAGCGCAACTTCATCCGCGAGGCCTATGGCATGCCGGATTGGCTGCTGTACGCCCTGTGGGACACCGAGCTCTACCACGTCGAAGCGCTCGACTGAGCGACGCACGTCGCTGCATCCCTGGGTTGCGCCGGGATGTCCGTTGCAATTCGCGCCCATGCCTCTCGTCGCCTCAGCCTCCCGGCTCACCCCGCAGCGCGCCTACACGGCCTACGTCCTCGCCATCGGCGCAGCGCTCTGCCTCATCGCTCCGCTTTCCTGGCTTCACCGCGAGCTCGGCGCGCCCCGCACCTGGCAGACGCTCCTCACCCCCTTGCTGTTCCTCGCACTCGCGTGGACGGGAGGGCTGAAGGCAGGCGCGTCGGAGGTGCGGCTGTCGCGGCGGACCCTGGCGTTCCTCTCGCTCTCGGTCCTCGTCTACTGCCTCTCCGTGCAGCTCGGGCGCTACTTCTCGTTCGCCATCAACGGGGTGGACTTCAGCATCTTCGACTGGATGCTCTTCAACTCCAACCACCGGAGCTTCGGCTACTCGCCCATCTACGACGTGAACCACTTCGGGGTGCACGCCAACTGGGTGCTCTTTCCGCTGATGCCGCTGCACCGGCTCTTCGAGACGCCGCTCTTCCTGTGCACCGTGACGGCGCTCGCGGTGGGCAGCGCGGCCTGGCCCCTGTGGAGGCTGGGCCGGCGCGCGCTCGCGCACGACGGCCTGGTGGCCCTGCTCGTCCTCGCATACCTCACCAACCCGTTCACCTCGGTGCTGCTGGACGGCGGCTTCCGGCCCGAGGTGCTCTACCCCCTCTTCGGATTCACCTTCGTGCTCGGCTGGCTGGAGCGACGGCCGACGCTCTGGGTGCCGGCGCTCGTGGCCTTCCTGGGCATCAAGGAGGACGCGGCCCTCTACGTCGTCGCCTTCGGCGTGGCGGCGCTCCTCTTCGAGCGCGAGCGCTGGAAGCCGGCGCTGGGCATGGTCGTGGGCGCCGTCGTGCTCTTCGTCTTCAACGTGAAGTACTTCCAGCCGCTGATGCTCCGCGGCTCGGGGTACGTGCAGCCCGGCTACGTGTCGTTCTGGGGGCAGTACGGGCAGACGCTGCCGGAGATCCTCCGGAACATGGCCGCCTCGCCCCTGCGGCTGGTCGGAGACATCCTCACCTCCGGCTGGTACCGGCTCTTCGCCCCGGCGCTCTTCCTCCCGCTGCTCGCACACCGGGCCCTGGTGCCCATGCTGCCGACGCTCTTCCTGCTCGGCTCGGCATCCTATGGGCAGATGCACGACTTCAGGACGTACTACCCCGTCACGCTGCTCCCGTTCTTCTTCTGGGGCCTGGTGGAGTCGTACGGCGTGCTCGCACGGAGCCCACGGTACGGGGCCTGGCGTGAAGCGCTGCTGACGGCGGCACTGCTGCTCTTCCCCCTCGTGGGCGGTGGGTACGCCAAGCTCGTCCAGCCACCTGCCGGGGTGCGCCAGGCGCTCGTGGGGGTGAGCGCTCGACTCGACGGCGTGGCGGGGCCCGTCTGCGCACAGACCGCCCTCTTCCCGCATCTCCCGTACGCACTGCCGCTGCGGCCGTTGTTCGACGACTGCTGGGAGCGGCCCGAGTGGCCCAAGCTGGTGCACCTCCAGCTGGATACCTACCCCTACGAGCGGAGCATCCTCGCTGAGCACGTCCAGGCCGCACGGGAAGGTGCCGTTGGTGCTGCCGTTGTCCGAGAGAAGCCAGTTCTTGCCGCGCATCTCGAGGTGCGCGTGGCGACGTGACACCGAGTCGCTGTCGAGCACGATGTGGT
>JAKEEX010000910.1 GCA_022616315.1 Myxococcaceae bacterium | reverse complement strand
TTCGCCTGCGCCTTCTGGGTGCAGGGCTCGCACAGGTTGACCTTGTGCGGTGTCGTCCCCTTGAAGAGAGTGTGCGTGAACGTCGCGTGACCTCCGCACAGAATGCAGCGCATCCGGCCCTCCGTTTCTGTGGAGTGAATCCTAACCAATACGCGCACCGGCGGGGAACCCCCTTCCCCCGGGCCCCCTTCCCGAACCGGCCCCATTTCGAGGCGGACCGGGCGCTCACACCCTAGAATTCCCCGGTGCGCATGGCCCAGACCGGATCGCTCGTGGGCCGCACGCTCGGCGGCTACGAGATCGGCCCCCCCCTGGGAGAAGGGGGGATGGGGACCGTCTACCGCGCGCGGACCGTGAAGGAGGGGGCGGCGGGGGCCAAGGGGAGCGTCGTCGCGCTCAAGGTCTTCCACCCCGAGCTCGTCGCCGACGAGGTGATCTTCAAGCGGTTCCACCGCGAGGCCGAGCTGGGGATGAGGATCCGGCACGGCAACGTGGTGCGGACGTACGAGACCGGGAGCGAGGCGCTCGCCGGCACGACCTACCACTTCATGGCGATGGAGCTCGTGGAGGGGCAGACGGCGCGCGCGCTCATTCAGGAGATGGGCACCGTGCCCGAGCACCTGATCTACCTGCTCATGGACCAGGCGCTCGACGGGCTCGGGGCGGTGCACGCGCAGGGGATGATCCACCGCGACCTGAAGCCCGAGAACCTCGTGCTCACGCCGGAGCACCGGCTGCTGCTCATGGACCTGGGCGTCGCGCGGCTTCAGCAGGAGGGGCGCGATCTCACGCGCGCGGGCGAGTTCGTCGGATCGCTCGCCTACGCGGCCCCGGAGCAGTTCCTCGACCAGGACCGCGTCGGGCCCCTGGCCGACATCTACGCGCTCGGCGTCGTGATGTACGAGATGGCCACCGGGAAGAACCCGTTCGGCGCGGCGGAGCTCTCGACCGTGCTCACGCAGAAGGTCAAGGGGCTCGTCCGGCGGCCGCGCCTCGTCCAGCGCGACCTCGAGCCCTTCCTCGAGGAGGTGATCCTCACCTGCCTCAGGCAGGATCCCGCGGAGCGGTTCCAGACGTGCGAGGAGATGCGCGAGGTGCTGCGCTCCGGGGAGGTCGGGGAGTGGTGGAAGAAGCGCACGGCGGGCGG
>JAKEEX010000909.1 GCA_022616315.1 Myxococcaceae bacterium | reverse complement strand
TCCACATGGCGAGCTCGCCCACCTTCGAGGCCGCGGTCTGCTCCTCCAGCGGTGCGGTGAAGGGGAGCGCGATGCGGGCGTCGTGGCGGAAGGCGAAGCCCGACCCATCGGGCTTGACGGCATCCCGCGTGAGCCGCTCCCACTGCGTCCACGAGAGCCGGCCGAAGGGCGCGAAGTGCGTCGCGATGAAGTCGACCGCGGCCGCGAAGTCGGCGAAGTGGAGGGACTTGCCCACGTGGTTCGCGTGGTAGCTCGCGATGCGCTGGAGTCCCGCGGGGTCCACGCTCGGGCCGATGTCGTTCAGCACCAGCCGCTCGATGGGCGAGCCGGGAAGCGACGCGACCGCCATGCCGATGAGCCCGCCCATCGAGGTGCCGAACCAGTGCACGCTCCGTGCGTCCACGCGCGCCAGCAGCGTCACCATGTCCGCGACGTACTGCGGCACCTGGTAGGACTTCGGGTCACTCAGCCACTCCGAGCGCCCGCGTCCCACCACGTCTGGGCAGACCACCCTGTATTCGTGACACAGGGCCTGCGCGAGCTCGTCGAAGTCACTCCCCATGCGGGAGAAGCCGTGGACACAGACGAGCACCTTCGGATTCGCCGGGTCACCCCACTCCGCGTAGGCCATCCGGTGGAGCCCCGCGGGGCTCAGGCACTGCACTTCCTTCTGTCGCGGTGTCATGGTGGCCTAGAAGCGCAGTCCGTCCATGCGGTAGGAGAGCTGCAGGTAGCCGTAGCGACCCCCAGGCGCCGCGCCGAGGATGTCCACGCCCTTGTTGTCGAAGAGGTTGGCGACGTTGAGGCTCACGCCCAGCCCCATCGGGAAGGTGTAGCCGAGGGCCAGGTCCGCGACGAAGCGCTCGGGCACGACGCCTCCCTGGTCCGCGAGGAGGATGGCGCTCACCCACCGGCCGGATGCGAAGTCATACGCATTCTGGTAGCGACCGGAGAGCCGCAGGAACGTGTCCTTCACGCCCACGTTCTCGAGCGTCACCGAGCCCTTCAGCTTCGTCGTCGGCACGTTGAGCAGCAGCGCCTTCTGCGTCCGGTCGTTCGTGTGGAAGCTCTGCATCTTGATGTAGGAGAAGCTTCCACTGAACGTCAGCTCCGGGATGGGCGAGTAATCCAGCCCGAAGTCCGCACCCCACACGCGCGCGCGGCCGAAGTTGGAGTACGTGAAGAGCGTGCCCGCGAGCGGCGTCCCTTCCGCCACCAGCTTTCCGTCCGGATAGAACGCGCGGTCCACCGTCCCTGCGGCCACGTTGGTGCCGGTGCGCGCGGTGAGGGGGCTGATGAAGTTGTTGTACCAGGAGTGGTAGCCCACCACGTCCACGTACAGCTTGTTCGCGATGCTGCCCTTGTAGCCGAGCTCGAGGGAGTTCACCTCCTCGGGCGACAGCGGCGCAATCTCCCGCGAGGACTGCTCGGCGCCCAGGGTGCCGTCCGGGTTCCGCTCGTACGTCTTCACGGTGAAGCCCGTCTTGTTCCCGAGGAGGTAGCCACCGATGAGCAGGTAGTTCTCGAGAGCGGACGGGCTCTTGAACGCGCGGTTGTAGCCGAGGCGCAGGTTGTGCAGCTTGTTGATGCTGTAGGCCAGCGCGAGCTTCGGGCTGAACTGCGGCGAGTAGTCGCTGTGGCCATCGAGGCGCGCCGCGCCCACCACGCGCAGCTTCTCCGGGATGAGGCCGTAGTCCGCCTGCACGTACCCGCCGAGCTCGCTGAACTGGATGGTGGTGTCGCCCGTGTCCGCCAGGTACGAACCATCCGAGTCCGGCATGTAGGCGCGGAACTGGACGCCCGTCGTCAGCTTCAGGTCTCCGAAGGCGTTGCGGTACTGCAGCTCCGAGTCGTACATCTGGCTGGCGTCCTTGAAGAGGTTCGCCTGCCGGAGCTCGTCCACCGCGGCTTCGTCGTTCACGTCGACGTTGGCCGCCTGGATTTTGCTCGCGAGCGCATCGAGCTGGTAGGACTTGCCGGCGCTCGTGGCGGTGCGCGTGACGTGGGCGAACCAGTTCTGGTGGTGCGCCTGCACCGTCTGGTAGTGCACCTGCCAGCCTTGGAGCTCGTTGCGCCCCACGTTGGTGAGCGTGACGCCGTCGCTGGTGGAGAAGCCGTAGCCACCGCGCAGGCTCCAGTCCCCGGCGCGGTAGTAGAGGTAGCCCTCCGCCTTCGCCCCGCCCATGGTGTAGTCGCCGACGAGGTCACCCTCGTAGATGAGGGGCTTGGTCGCGGCGCCGTACTTGTGGACGTTGCTGTTCGGGTCCGGCACGAAGTCCGTGCCGCGCGTCAGCTGGCCGCTGACCCGCCAGCCGAAGGAGTCGTTGATGGTGCCGGCCAGGCGCGCGGCGCCATCCATGAGGTTGTACGTTCCTCCGCGCAGCGCCACGGAGG
Organism: Myxococcaceae bacterium; assembly: GCA_022616315.1. Taxonomy (GTDB): domain Bacteria; phylum Myxococcota; class Myxococcia; order Myxococcales; family Myxococcaceae; genus JAKEEX01. The sequence goes on along the minus strand of JAKEEX010000909.1, from coordinate 661 downwards.
CACCGGACTCGTCCCAGGGCGTCTTGGTGGTGATGTTGACGACGCCCGCGTGGGCGTTGGCGCCGTAGAGGGCGGAGGCGGGGCCCACCACCACGTCGATCGAGTAGATGTCGAGCGACGTCGTGGGCACGGTGCCGGCCTGCGGAAGGCCATTGCCCGGCTGCTGGGCCAGGCGCCCGTCCACCATGGACAGCATGCGGGAGTTGAACTGGCTGTTGAAGCCGCGCGCGGAGATGCGCTTCTCACCAACGCCCGTCTCCGTGTAGTCGACGCCCTTCACCTTCGCGAGCGCGGCCATGTAGGTGGCACCACCGGAGATTTGGATGTCCTTTGGCCTCACCGTCTCGATGGTGACGGGGGACTCGAGCCGCTTCTCCGGGAACTTGGTGCCGACGACGACCATCTCCTGGCCGAAGACGTTCTCCTCGAGCTCGAGCGCCGCCTCCACGTTGGCCGTCTCACCCGCGGCCAGCTTCACCGGAAGGAAGGCGTCCTTGTGCACCGGGAAGGAGACTTGAAGTTGGTACTCACCGGGTGCCAGCCCCGTCATTTCGAAGCGGCCCTCCTCGTCCGTGGAGACGACCTTGTCCGTCCCCGTGACGGTGACGGTGGCCTCCGGGAGAGGCCCCTTCGAGTCCTTGGCGCGGACGGTCCCGCGGAT
>JAKEEX010000908.1 GCA_022616315.1 Myxococcaceae bacterium | reverse complement strand
CGTGGCGCGACACCTGGGCGAGAAGGGCGTGGAGGCGCCCGGCGCGTGCGACGGCGTGGACGGCCTGGAGGCCGTGCGGCACGTCGTCTACGTCGACCAGTCCCCGCTGGGGCGCACCAGCAGGGGCAACCCCGCCACCTACACCAAGGCGTGGGACCGGCTGCGCGAGCGCTTCGCGGCGGAGCCGGACGCGCAGGTCCGTGGCCTCACCCCCGCCCACTTCTCCTTCAACGTGGAGGGCGGCCGGTGCGAGGCGTGCGCGGGTGAGGGCAGCGAGACGGTGGAGATGCAGTTCCTCGCCGACGTGGCCCTCCAGTGCCCCGTGTGCCGGGGCCGGCGCTTCAAGGAGGAGGTGCTGGCGGTGCGCCACCGCGGCCTCACCGTGGCCGACGCACTCGCCCTCACCGTGGACGAGGCGCTCGTCACCTTCGCGGAGGACGCGGAGCTCGCGCGCGCCCTCGCGCCCCTGCAGCGGCTGGGCCTCGGCTACCTGTCGCTCGGCCAGCCCCTCTCCACCCTCTCCGGCGGCGAGGCCCAGCGGGTGAAGCTGGCGCGCGCGCTCGGCAGCCGGCAGAAGGGCACGCTCTTCCTCCTGGACGAGCCGAGCGCCGGCCTCCACGACGCGGACGTGCGCCAGGTGCTCGAGGCGCTGCACCAGCTGGTGGACGCCGGCGCGAGCGTGGTGGTGGTGGACCACGACGTCACCCTGATGAAGGCCGCGGACTGGCTCATCGACCTAGGGCCCGGTGGCGGCCGGCATGGTGGAGCGCTGGTGGCCGAGGGCACCCCGGAGGAGGTGGCGCGCGAAGAGGGGGCCACGGCGCGCGCGCTGCGCGGTGAGGTGGGGCTCCCGGCGCGTCCGAAGGCCGCACGCCCGAAGGCCTCGCAGGGGCCGGACGCCATCGAGGTGGAGCGGGCGCGCGAGCACAACCTGCGCGACGTCTCGTGCCGGATTCCCCTGCAGAAGCTGGTGGTGGTGACCGGGCCGAGCGGCTCGGGCAAGAGCAGCCTCGTCTTCGACGTGGTGTTCGCAGAGGGGCAGCGGCGCTTCCTGGAGACGCTCACGCCCTACGCGCGCCAGTTCCTCCCCACGCTGCCGCGGCCGGAGGTGGAGCGCATCAGCGGCATCCCACCGGCGGTGGCGCTCGAGCAGCGCACCTCCCGGGCGGGTGCCACCAGCACGGTGGCCACCGTCACCGAGGTGGCGCACTACCTGCGCCTGCTCTTCGCCAAGCTGGGCCAGTCCCACTGCCCCGAGGACGGCTCGCCCATCGCCTCGCTGTCCGCGGACGCGCTCTACGCCAAGCTCACCGCCATGCGGGGTGAGCGCACATTGCTCGCGCCGGCGGTGCGCGCACGCAAGGGCACCTACCTGGACGTCTTCACCGCCGCGGCGCGCGCCGGCGTCACCACTGCCTTCGCGGACGGCGAGGAGGTGTCCACGGACGACCCGCCGAAGCTGGCCCGCAACCGCGAGCACGACGTCGACCTGGTGATGTACCGCGGGCGCCTGGCCCAGCTGCCGCGGGCCCTCTTCGAGCGGGCCCTCACCTGGGGCCACGGCGCCCTCAAGGTGCGCGACGCCGCCGGGGGCGAGACGCTCCTGTCCACCGAGCGCACCTGTCCGCAGTG
>JAKEEX010000907.1 GCA_022616315.1 Myxococcaceae bacterium | reverse complement strand
TTGTGGCCGCTCACCACGAGCCCGGCATCCTCCAGCCGCGCGCGGTAGGTGTTGTTCACCTCGTAGCGGTGGCGGTGCCGCTCGTGGATGTCCGTCTCACCGTAGAGCTTCTGCGCCAGGGTGCCCGGCTTCAGCACGCAGTGGTAGGCGCCCAGGCGCATGGTGCCGCCCTTGTCCTGGACGTTCACCTGGCCCTCCATGAGCGTCACCACCGGGTGCTGCGTGCGCTCGTCGAACTCGAGCGAGTTGGCGCCGGTGAGCCCGAGGATGGTGCGCGCGTACTCCACCACCGCCATCTGCATGCCCAGACAGATGCCGAAGAAGGGGATGCCGTTCTCGCGCGCGTGGCGGACCGCGGCGATCTTCCCCTCCGTGCCACGCACGCCGAAGCCACCGGGCACCAGCACCGCGTCCACGCCGTCCAGCAGCCTGGCCGGCCCCTGCGCCTCCACCTCCTGGCTGTCCACGAAGTGCAGGTTGACGCGGACGTCGTTCGCGATGCCGCCGTGCAGGAGCGCCTCGTTGAGGGACTTGTAGCTCTCCTTGAGGTCCACGTACTTGCCCACGATGGCGATGCGCACCTCGCCGCGGGCCGGGCTGTAGACCTTCTCGACGATGTGCTCCCACTTGTCGAGCCGGGGCGCGCGGCTCCAGATGTTGAGGACCTCCGCGAGCCGCTCGTCCAGCCCCTGGCGGTGCAGCTCCAGCGGGAGCTCGTAGATGCTCTTCACGTCCGGGCTGAAGAAGACGGCGCCCGGCTCCACGTTGCAGAACATGGCGAGCTTGTCCTTCATCCCCTCCGGAATCTCCCGGTCCGTGCGGCAGATGAGGACGTCCGGCTGGATGCCGATCTCCCGCAGCTTCATCACCGAGTGCTGCGTGGGCTTGGTCTTCACCTCGCCCGCGGCGGCGATGTAGGGCAGGAGCGTCAGGTGGACGTAGAGCGCGTTCTGGCTCCCCACGTCGTAGCGCATCTGGCGGATGGCCTCGAGGAAGGGCAGGGACTCGATGTCACCCACCGTTCCGCCCACCTCCACCAGCGCCACGTCGTAGCCCTCCGCGGCGGCGAAGATGTTGGCCTTGATCTCGTCCGTGATGTGGGGAATCACCTGCACCGTCTTCCCCAGGTACTCGCCGCGGCGCTCCTTGGAGATGACCGAGTGGTAGATGCGCCCGGTGGTGAAGTTGTTGAGCCGGCTCATGGGAGCGCCGGTGAAGCGCTCGTAGTGGCCCAGGTCGAGGTCCGTCTCGCCGCCGTCGTCCGTGACGTAGACCTCGCCGTGCTGGAACGGGCTCATCGTGCCCGGATCCACGTTGATGTACGGGTCCAGCTTGAGCAGCGTGATGGAGAGCCCGCGGTTCTCGAGCAGGGCCCCCATGGAGGCGGATGCGAGTCCCTTGCCAAGGGAGCTGACCACGCCGCCCGTGACGAAGATGAACTTGGTCTTCTTCGAACGCATGGTGCTTACTGCCAACGAAGGGATGGGGCCGTCAATGCCTTCTGAAGCGGCTCTGACGCCAGGCGGCCTCGGCCCGGGCGAGGTCCTCCGGGGTGTCCACGGCGACGGAGCGCCATTCCACCCGTGCGCAACGGATGCGGATTCCCGCCTCCAGCGCCCGGAGCTGCTCCAGGCACTCCGCCCGCTCCAGGGGTGAGGGGGGGAGTCCTGCGAGCGTGAGCAGCACGTCCCGGCGGTAGCCGTAGAGCCCCAGGTGCGCCCAGCGCGGCAGAGGGACGCCGCCCTCGCGGACGTAGGGCAGGTCCGCGCGGCTGAAGTAGAGGGCGTCCCCGCTCCGGGCGAGCACCGCCTTGACCACCTGCGGCGAGGCGCGCTCCTCCTCGCTCAGGGGACGCACCAGGGTGGCCATCTGGACGGTGGGCTCCGCGAAGAGGCCGGCGAGCGTCGCGAGGGCCTCGGGGGCGACCAGTGGCTCGTCCCCCTGCACGTTCACCCAGACGCCGCAGTCCGGGCGGGCGCGGGCCACCTCCGCCACGCGGTCCGTCCCCGAGGCGCAGTCCGGCGACGTCAGCACCACCGTTCCACCAAAATCCTCCACCGCGCGGGCAATGCGCGTGTCGTCGGTGGCCACGAGCACCTCCGAGAAGGCGCCGCTCTCCTGGCACCTTCGCCACACGTGCTCCACCATGGGGTGTCCGCCGATGAGGGCCAGGGGCTTGCCGGGGAAGCGGCTCGAGGCGAAGCGGGCGGGGATGACGGCGATGGGGGGAGCCATGACGGGGTGGCCTGGGCTTCTATCCGAAACTGGACGCACATGCCTCCCCGCCGTCCCGCCCCGGGGTTCCGCCCGCAGGGAGGGTGCCTAGTTTGCCAGGCGTCATGCGCAAGGTCCTCCACATCGTCGGAGCACGGCCCAACTTCATGAAGGTGGCCCCGCTCTACCAGGCGCTGCGGCAGCGGGGGCGGCTCTCGCAGGTGCTGGTGCACACGGGGCAGCACTACGACGTGCGGATGAGCGACGTGTTCTTCACGGACCTCGCCCTCCCTCCGCCGGACATCCACCTGGGCGTGGGCAGCGGTCCGCACGGCGAGCAGACGGGGCGGATGATGGTGGAGCTCGAGAAGGTGTGCATGGCGCAGAAGCCGGACCTGGTGTCGGTGGTGGGCGACGTCAACAGCACGCTCGCCGGGGCGCTGGTGGCCGCGAAGCTGTGCATCCCCATCGCGCACGTGGAGGCGGGCCTGCGCAGCAACGAGCGGACAGCGCCCGAGGAGGTGAACCGCCTCCTGACGGACCGGCTCGCGGACCTCTGCCTCACACCCTCGCGGGACGCGGATGACAACCTCCGGCGCGAGGGGGTGGAGGAGGCGCGCATCCACTTCGTGGGCAACGTGATGATCGACTCGCTGCTCACATCGCGCGAGGCGGCGCTCAAGCTCCCCACCCTCTCGCAGCTGGAGCTGCTCCCCGGCGGCTATGCGGTGTGCACGATGCACCGCGTCCAGAACGTGGATGACCCCACCGTCTTCCGTCGCCTGCTGGAGGCGCTCGTGGAGGTGGCCGGGCGGGTGCCGGTGGTGTTCCCGGTGCATCCGCGTGCACGCAAGATGATGAAGGACCAGGGCCTCGAGGAGCTGGCGGCGAAGGCCGCGGGCCTCCGCCTGGTGGAGCCGTTCGGCTACCTGGACTTCCTCTCCCTCACCGCGCAGGCACGTCTGGTCCTCACGGACTCCGGAGGGGTGCAGGAGGAGACGACCGCGCTCGGGGTGCCGTGCCTCACGCTCAGGGACAGCACCGAGCGGCCCATCACCGTGGCCGAGGGCACGAACGTCATGGTGGGCACGGACAAGGAGCGCATCGTGGGCGAGGCCGAGCGTGTCCTCGCGGGCCACGGCAAGCGGGGACGCGTGCCCGAGCGCTGGGATGGCCACGCGGGCGAGCGCATCGCCGAGCTGTTCGAGCGCTACCTCCTGGGGGAGGAGGCCGGAGCCACGGAGGCGGAGCGCGGGGCGGCGGTGGCCGTGCCCGTGGCCCTGCCGGGCTGACGCCTGGAGCGGATGGCGCCGCGTGGCTCCGTGCGCCCGCGCAGGAGGGCGGGGAGTGCCTCGTGCACCTCGCTCAGGAAGCGTCCACCGGAGATGGGGACCGTGCGGTCCAGCCGCGCCAGCTCGCGTGAGGTGGCGAGGTCCACCAGGTGCAGCCGGAGACGGTACTGTGCCTCGGTGCGCTCCAGGAGCCCCACCACGGCGCGGGAGGCGCCGAGGCCCCGGGAGCGCAGGGACACGCACTCGGGGCTGGCCCTGCAGGCGTGCAGACGGTCCACGGCCTCTCCGCCGAGCGAGGCGCGCACCACCTCCGTCCCCACCACCGCGTAGCCCTGCGCACGGGCCTCGGCCTGGAGGGCGCGGGTCACCTGCGAGGAGAGCCCCACCATGCTAGGAGGACTCGCGAGCTCCACCACGGCCAGGCGCCGCGGTGCCCCGGCCCACACGGGCAGGCCCAGGAGCACCGCCGACACGGCCACCCACGTGGCCCACACCCTCGTCATGCGCGCAACCCTACCCGAAGCCTCCGCGGA
>JAKEEX010000906.1 GCA_022616315.1 Myxococcaceae bacterium | reverse complement strand
GATGAACTCAGGACTCAGGCCGCCGGCCTTGACGGCGGCGGCGACGGCGGGGCGCTCCTTCTGGAAGGCGGGATCGAAAATCTTGTCCACAGGGAAAGTCTGGCGCGCCCTTCACGTCCTCCACACCCGCGAGAGCCAGCTTGGCGCCTTGCGCGGCCGGGTCGAGCAGAATGTCGTCGAACCTCGCGCCCTGCGCCATCTTCGCGCTCTTCTGCGCGTCCATCTTCACGGGAGCCGCGGTGCCTTCGGCGTACCAGCCTTGGGCGCCGTCGAAGGCTTTCGCGCTGACGACTCCGTCCTTCTGCATGTCGTAGCGCACCCGGTTCGGGCGGGTGCGGACGGACGTCACGGTGGTGACCTTGTCCCCCTCGGTGGTGACGAGGGACACCTGCACGGACGTGAGGCCGCGCAGTTTCGCTTCGCCTCCGCGCGCCTTCAGGTGCAGGGTACGGACGGACTCGGCGGTTTCCTTGGCAGGGCTCGAAAGCGCCACCACGGGAACCAGCGCGGCGCAGACGGCGAGCAGCTTCACAGCGGGACGACTCAGCATGGGTGCCTCCTGGAGTGGGTGCAGCGTGGAGGACGCTGTCTCCAGGAGGCTCGGCTGTGTGGAGTGCTCAGTGGATGTGCCCTGTGGTGCAGTGAGCGGACGCGCGGATGCAGCAAGCGGGGCTGCGCACGGCTCCGCCCGTTACTACAGAATGCAGCTCAACTCACTGCGCGGCGTCAGTCGCGGTCACCGGGCGGTAGCGGATGACCGTTCCGCGCACGTAGATGCCGAGACCGTTCACCTCAGCGAGCACAGCATCGCCACCGGCCGCACAGACATAGGGATGTGCCGAGCTACGGAATTCTCCCGCTGTCTTCAAAGGCTCAGTAAAACCCCCACGCTGGACGTCGATGATGCCCAGTTCGTCGAAGGCGCGGTCCGGACGTACGGTGAGGATGTCGAACGAACACTCCTCGTCGCGTGCTTCGGTATGGATCGAGGTCGTCTTCGTCCACGTGAGCGGTGGCGGCGCAAGAGCGCAGCTCGTGAGGCCACCTGCAATCAAGAGGACAGCGGG
>JAKEEX010000156.1 GCA_022616315.1 Myxococcaceae bacterium | reverse complement strand
GGGTCTTGGGTCTTGAGTCTTGGCTCTTGGGGCGCGGAGTGATGCCCCGCAATGGGATGTTGCCACGAGTGGAGCCCGCCAGGGCGGAACTCGTGGTTCGCGGGGGATGATGTGCTCCGCCCCGGCGGGGTGGAGGCGGTGTGTTCGCGCGGTTGTTGAGGTTCGAGTGTGTGTAGGTTCGGTAGCCCCTCACCTCGGTCCTCTCCCCGCAGACCGGGAGAGGAGGCCGGAGGGCGGGCGGGCGGCGCGCTGAGGGCTCGGAGGAGGGCGGTGGCGGCGCGGCGCTTCTCGACGGGGTCGGTGGTGGTGCGGAGCACGTCTTCGAGCGCGTCGATGGCGGTGCGCCGGGCTTCGAGGGCGCGGAGGTGGAGGGCGTCTTCGGCGGAGACTGTGCGGGCGAGACGCCCGCACCACCGCGGACCCGGACTGGCAGGCAGGATGCCTGCCCCACCGAGGCCCTGTGCTTGCGCACGAGGGCTCGTACGGCGCGTCACGAGCGGTGGAAGAGCTTGTCGAGCTGCTCGATGGTGAGGCGGATGGAGGTCGGGCGCCCGTGGGGGCAGTTGCTGCTGCGCTCGACGTCCTCGCGCAGCTCCAGGAGGCGGGTGAGCTCCTCCTCGGCGAGGGTGTCGCCGGCCTTGACGGCGGCCTTGCAGCTCATCATGTCCAGCACCTCGCGCAGGGCCTCCTCGGAGTCGGGGGCCAGGCCCTCGGTCTCGGCGCGCTCCAGGAGCTCGGCCATGAACTCGACCGGATCCACCTTGCGGTCAAAGAGCAGCGTCGGGAAGGCGTGCACGCCGATGGCGCCGGGGCCCAGCGGCGCGGCCTCGATGCCCAGGCGCGCCAGCAGCGGGGCCAGGGACTCGAGGGCGGCGGCGTGGGCGTCGGTCGCGGGGACGACGGCGGGGGCGAGGAGGCGCTGGCTCTCCATGGCGCCGTTGGTGACGCGATCCAGGAGCATCTCGAACATGACGCGCTCGTGGAGGGCGTGCTGGTCGACGATGAGGACGCCGCGCTC
>JAKEEX010000155.1 GCA_022616315.1 Myxococcaceae bacterium | reverse complement strand
GCGGGCAACCGGAAGGTGAAGAAGCCCCGCAGCGAGTCGGGGGCGGTGCGGCGTCCCCGTGGCGGTGGCGGCGCGGGCGAGGCTCCTCCGGAGAAGAAGGTGTCCAAGGAAGGCGCGGGCGCGGAGACGCCGGAGCTGCGCCCCGTTGAGACGCGTGGAGTGAAGCAGGTGCAGGAGCCGGAAGAAGCGCCGGCTGCACTCGCCGAGGCCGCACAGCCAACCTCTGCGGAGAAGCCGCCCACCTCTGGAGCCCCCTCCCCTCTCCCGCCGGGAGAGGGACAGGGTGAGGGGGCCGTGCCTCCAGCCGCAGTCACTCCCGTCCCACCCGAGCGCCGCGCGGAGGCCGAGCGTGTGGTGCGAGAGCTGCTCGAGCACATGGGCCTGGCCGCGCGGCTGGAGCTGAAGGACGCGCCTGACGGTGGGCTGGCCATGGCGGTGCACTTCGAGGGGGAGCCCCCCGCCGGAGTCCAGGCCGGCCGCCGCTCGCCCGTGATGGACTCGCTGCAGTTCATCGCCAACAAGCTCTTCAACAAGCCGGGGATGGAGCGTCGCTGGTTGTCGCTCGCGGCCTTCGCCTTCCCCGAGCCGCGCGTGCCCGGCGGGAGGAAGCCCGCACCGGCGCCGGCGGCTGCACCGGGCCAGGCACCGGCTGCGGCGGCCCGGACCCCGGCAGCACCGACGGCCGCTCCGCCCACGGCGGCGCAGCCCCCCGCACGTCCGCCGCGAGCGGAGGCTCCGGCACGTCTGGCCGAAGGGGACGAGCGCACACTCGAGGTGGCCGAGGATGCGGCGCTGGCCCAGGAGGCGCGGACGCTCGCCGAGCGTGCTTCCAGGCTCGGGCGCTTCTTTGCGGTGCTCGGGATGAGCACGGAGGACCGTGCGCGGGTGCTGCGGGCGGCCGGTGGGACGGCGGGCGTGCGGGTCCACGCGGAGGGGGAAGGAAGGCACCGACGGGTGGTGTTCAGCCCGGACAAGCCGGCCCCCCTTCCGAAGCGAAACCTGCTTCCCGACTGGGACGACGAGGACGAGGACGTCTGAGTCGGCGGGAAGGGGCGTCCCCTCGCCTCGAGGTTCTGCGTGGGAGCAGACACAGGGCGAGGGGCTTTCAGACGTTCGCTGCATCGCCCGGAGACGGTCGTTACAGCCGACCGGTCGTCAGGTGCGCAGGGGAGGACATGGGAAAGCCCAAGGGATTGAAGGACAAGGTGTTCACCGCGGCGGTGCTGAAGATGAGCTTCCGTCTGCGTGGGGACGAGCAGTCTCCGGCCTACCTCGGCGTGTATCCGGGAGTGCTGCGCGACCTGGAGCTCGATGACGCGGAGGTCGAGCAGTACATCGACGACAACCGCGACGCGGTGGAGGCGGCGGCCCGTGGTGGCCGGCCTGCAGCCGCGGACCGCACCGGCAGCTGATACAACGCGCGCGTGTGAGCGGGGCACGGGCACCGGAGGGCGCGGGCGCCACCATCGCCGCGGTGGCCACGGCCGCCGGGCCAGGTGGAGTGGGCGTGCTGCGCGTCTCGGGCCCCGAGGCGCTGGAGGCCTGTCTCGCACTCGCGCCGCGCGTGCCGCCGTCCCCCACGCCCCGTCTCGCGTACTTCACTCCGCTGGTGGACCGTGCGGGGGAGGTGCTCGATTCGGGGCTCTTCCTTTTCTTCCGGGCCCCCGCCTCCTTCACGGGTGAGGACGTGGTGGAGCTGCACGCCCATGGCAGCCCCGTGGTGCTGCAGCTGCTGTTGCGCGCGGTGCTCGCGGACGGGCGGGTGCGGCTGGCCACGCCGGGCGAGTTCACCCGCCGTGCCTTCCTTCACGGAAAGTTGGACCTCGCGCGCGCGGAGGCGGTGGCGGACCTCATCGCCGCGGACTCGGAGGTGGCGGTGCGTGCGGCCGCTGCCCAGGCGCGCGGTGTGCTGTCGGCGCGGGTGGTGGAGGTGCTCTCGCCGCTGCGTGCACTGCATGCGGACCTGGAGGCCGCGCTCGACTTCCCCGACGAGGCGGACGGCGCGGAGGACGAAGCTGGAGCGCGACTCGCGGCGCTGCGGGGCTCGGTGGAGGCGCTGCTCGCGGGTGCGGGCCGGGGGCGGCTCTTGCGGCGTGGGGCCACCGTGGCGCTCTTCGGGCCGCCGAATGCGGGCAAGTCCACCCTCTTCAATGCGCTGCTGGGCGAGGCGCGCGCACTCGTGGATGCGGAGCCTGGGACGACGCGTGACGTGCTGGAGGCGCGGCTCGTGCTGGAGGGCGTGACGGTGACGCTGCTGGACACTGCGGGCCTGCGCGAGGCGAGCGGGCGGGTGGAGCGGCTCGGTGTGGAGCGCGCGCGCGAGGTGCTGACAGCAGCGGACCTGGCCGTGCTCGTGCTTCCTGAGGGCACGTCCGCGAGTGAAGTGGACGCCTGGTGCGCGGAGGCGGGCGGAGTGCCGCTGCTGCACGCGCGAAGCAAGGCGGACCTCATGCCCTCTCCGCTCCAAGCGCCCTCCCCACTCCCTGTCCCCTCCCCTCTCCCCCTGGGAGAGGGAAAGGGTGAGGGGGTTGTGCATCCCAGTGCCACTCTGAGCGCAGTCGAAAGCCTGCGAGTGAGCGGAGTCACCGGAGAAGGCGTTGACGCTCTCCGCGCACGAATGCGTGAACGCCTGCTGGGCGAAGACGTCACGGGCGCAGTGCTCGTCACCTCCGAGCGGCACGCGGAAGCACTGCGACGCTGCGCCGAGGCACTCCTCCGCGCGGACGACGCGCTTCGGGTGAGCACGCTGGAGGCCGTGGCCGGTGAAGTCGGCCTGGCGCACGAAGCCCTGGCCGAAATCACCGGCGAGAACGCCTCGCAGGCGCTGCTGGACGCCCTCTTCGCGCGCTTCTGCATCGGGAAGTAGCGGGCGACGGGGCGAGGCCCTCCCTGCAGTCCCGGGTGTGCGGTGGCGCGACGTGGGGACGGTGCACACGTTCCCGCGCATGCAGCGGCTCGGGCTGGAGGACGTGGTGACACGCCTCCGGAAGATGCCGGGCAGGACGCTGGTCCCGGCGGAGGTGGCGCACGTGCTGCGGGGCGTGGTGCTGGAGCCCCGGTCGCTCGCGCCCTTCCTCTGGTTCAGGCCGGACGGCTACACCCGCAACGTGGTGCACCGGGACGAGCGCTTCGAGGTGCTGGTGCTGTGCTGGGCACCGGGGGCGGCCTCTCCCATCCACGACCACGAGGGGCAGGACTGCTGGCTACGTGTGGAGCAGGGCGTCCTCGCGCTCGAGGACTTCCGGTTGTGTCGAGGCGGCGAGGCTCCAGGTCCGGCGCAGCTCGAGACGACGCCCCTGGTACGGAGAGCAATGCCGGGCCACGTGGACCGCAGGACGGTGCGCGCTGGCATCCATCGCGTCCACTGCCTGGACACGCCTGCGGTCACGGTGCACGTCTACTCACGCCCGGTGCATGAGTGCCTCGTCTTCGACATGGAGCGACGCGAGTGCAGCGTGCGCACGGTGCATGACGACACGGTGGGCGGAGTCCCGCTGCGCGAGTCTGGTGATTTGCAGCGGCTCGCAGTGGGACACGCCGCCGAGCGCACGTCGCACGCGGGCTGGACGCAGTGAGCCCATCAACTGCCGGGCGCCAGCTCCACCACATCCCGCGCCCAGAATGACAGGGGCCCCGCGGCCATCTCCTCTTCATCCGCGACGAGCACGGCGAGCCCCTCCAGCCTCTTCTCCCGCACGTCGTAGACGTAGGGGCACGGCAGCGGCGCAGGCTCGAACCAGAACTTCCCGTCGCGCGGACCGAGGAAGCGCAGTTGCCGCCGTGCACGCGTGTCCCGATGCTGGAGTGTGAGGTCGAGGTACGGCTCCCCGTCGTGCAGACGCAGCTGGAGCTCCACCACGTCGTACGCGCTGGGCTCATCGAGGATGGGGTGGAGGGGGGAGCGGCCGCCTTGCATGCCGGACATCAAAGCGGGGAGTGCGACGGTGCGTCCAGGAGAGGCGTGCAGCGCGACCAGCTCCCATTGCGAATCGGTCAGTTCCACTGGGTCGCTGGAACAGGCCTTTGGCGAGTAGGTGTTCCCAGACCCGAGCCCCTGTTACCTGGAGCCTCGTTTGCTCTCCAGCTCGGCACCTGGCAGCTGATCCCGATCAACCCCGAGCGTGCGAAGCTGCGGGACCCTGATGAGCCACCACGCAGATGATTGCCTCGATTGGCAGGCACAGCGCGCGGAGTTCGAGCCCGACGGCAGCCTGCGCGACATCTACATCCAAGATGCCGCTCCAGAAGACTGGAGGCTGGTCCTGAGCTTCCTCGAGCAGGGCCCGTACGGCGCGCGCTTGAGTAGGCGAGAGGAGCAGAGCGTGGTCAGCCCCATGCCGCAAGACGTGGGTCTGCTTTTCGACGGGAGCCACTCTTACCTTCTGCACTTCTCCGTCGGAGAGGTCCTACTCGCCTGTCATTTCTTCACGCCCGAAGAGATCGAGTTCGACTTCGCGCCCAACGGCCTCTCGGAGGGCGCGCTTCGCGAGCTGCTCCGCTTCATGGCGCAGCTCGGCGACCTCACCAAGAAGCGCGTTGTCATGACGCCTGAGAACGCACCTGAGCTCCCCATCTATGAGTACGACCCAGTGACGCGACGGATGGGCTGGGTCGCGCCACAGCGCGGCTAAGCGGCTCCATTCGACTGCATCCCTTCACTCTAGCGGCGCCAGTACTTCAGGACGCGCGCGTCGTAGTCACCCTCCACGCGTAGGGTATGGAAGTGGTGCGGCGTGGCCGCCACCTCCGGGCTGCGCACGTTGAGGCCGGCGCTCAGCAATTCCACATCGGTGAAGGTCGAGCCGTACGCCCCTGCCTGGCGGAAGTAGACGGTCGTGTCGAGCTGCCAATCGAAGAAGACGAAGGCTCCCCCCGCGGCCACCTGCGGATGTATGCGCAGAGCAGGCGTCTTCGTGAGCCGCTGTTCCGGATGGAACGTTCGACCCGCATCGACACTCCGTCGATAGACGAGGTCGCTCCGAGCGGCCGCGCCTTCCACCCAGACGACGTGGAGCGCGTCCCCATCCACTGCGATGTCCGGCGCGAGCGCGCGCACATTGTTCGAGCTGAGAACCTCGACGGGACCGAACGGATGCCCCACATCGGGCTGCGTGCGCAGTGCGGCCTGACACGTCCCCGTCACGTGGAACCCCGCGCAACGGCTCCACACGATGTGAAGTCGCGCGCCCTGGAGCAACATCTTCTCGCTTCGCACGCCGCGTGCTCCCTCGGCGGGCTTGAGGATTGGGCCGAAGGTGACTCCGCGGTCCGCGCTCTCCCGGAAGAACAGCGTCGGGTCGTCGTTGGTGCCACCGTCATCCCAGAGCAGATACACGCGCTCCCCGCGGGACAGCAGGGACGCGCCGCCGTAGCGGCCATCACGGTTGAGCGTCTGGACCGGTCCCCACGTCGCCCCTCGGTCCTGACTGGCCACGAAGTGGAAGTCGGCCAGCTCGTCACCTGCCCCCGCGACTTGCGACAGGACGTAGAGGCTGGTGCCCTCCGCAGTCACGTCCAGGATGCTGCCCAGCGGGACAGGTTGGGCGGGGCCAAACGTCGCGCCTGCATCCGAGCTCTCGCGCACCCAGACCGTCGGGTTGGCTCT
>JAKEEX010000905.1 GCA_022616315.1 Myxococcaceae bacterium | reverse complement strand
GGCCAGCCTCGGGCGCATCGCGCCGCGGACCGTTGCGGTCCACTTCGCCCGTGCCCCCGAGCCCTGGACGGCTACCTTGCGGAGCCACCTCGGGCCCCATCTTCTCGATCCGGGCGAAGGCGGGTCGGACCGGGTCGCCGCTCTCCTCGCGGAACGCCTTCAGAAGCGCTGATTCCCCGCCCCCGCGGTACGGAACGCTCCATGAGACGCGCCGACCTTCAGACCGACTCCCCCTCCGCCCAAGAGGTCATTGAGAGCCTCGAGCGGCTCAACTTCCCAGCTGCGGACACGCTTGCGGAGGTCGCGCAACTGCTGCGCAGGACGGAGGAGCCTTCCGAGAGCGGCTCCAGCACAGCCTGGCCCCCGCTGCTCCAGCACGCCCACAGCAAACACGACGCGCGTCACGCCGAGCCCGCCTCCTCCCACCGTCCCCTGGTGGGCCCGCCGCTGGTATTGGCGAAGCGCACCTTCCGCGCCCTCTTCCAGCCCTTCATCAACGAGGTGCTGCGAAAGCAGGTGGAATTTAACGAGGCCGTCCTCGAGGCGCTCGCGCGGATCCACGAGCTCCAGCAGGAGTCGCTCCGAAGCGAGGCGATGTGGCGCACGCGGGTGGACAGGGAGCTGGCGGAGCTGAGGCAGCTCGTGCGCAATTCCCAATCGGGCTCGGGAGGCGCGCCCGCCGGAGATGCGGCGGATGCACCACGCGCCCGGACTCGCCACTCCGAGGCCCCCTCCGGAGAAGGGTGAGGCTCCCACGTGAGGCAGGGGGGCGCCCATGTCCACCGGATGGGCGCCGGTCTGCGTTTCCTCTAGTCCTTCACACCAACCGAGACGAACTCGTTGTACGCGAAGAGGCTGCCGAGCGCGCGCGGGAAGGGGAAGGAGTAGGCTCGCACCGACCGGAACCCCGCGCGCTGGACAATGGATGACAGCGCGACGAAATCCATGAACTCGACGTGCGTGGGGTCGCGGCGATGGCCCGCCTCCTGGGGCGTCACCAGAATGAGCTTTCCTCTCGGCTTCACCAGAGGGGCATAGCTTCGCACCAGCTCCGCAGCCTCCTCTCGCTGCATGTGCTCGGCGACGTGGGACAGGAGCAGCGAGTCGAACCGACCGGGGAGGTGGTGCTCCGACGCGCGGAACTCCTCCGGCGTGTAGGCGACGAACCCACGGTTGCGGCACATCGCCACGGAGGCCGCGTT
>JAKEEX010000904.1 GCA_022616315.1 Myxococcaceae bacterium | reverse complement strand
GTGGAGCGCCTGGTGGATCGACTTCGGGCCGAACGCCTCCCCCGCGTGCACCGTCGTGTTGATGTTGTTGTTCAGGATCTTGTAGAACGCCTCTCCTCACTCGGTGCCACGCGGTGGCCGCAGGTGGGGCAGCGCGGGCCGGGGTGCTCGGCTGCCGTCTTCGCCCGGCTTGCGCACTCCGCGGAGCAGTACGTCCGGGGACGGCCCCGCTTCGGGTGGTGCAGGGACCTGCCGCAATGGGCGCACGTGAGACGTCTGCCCCAGGTGTCGAACACTCCCATCAGCGCACCCTCCGCACGTTGGACGTGGCGAGCTCAAGCAGGGACGTGCTGGAGAGCCGCGCCAGAAGCGCTCGGCGTCTCTTCGGCCTCGCCACCCGGACGTCCCGGGCGGTGCGCACCGGGCCTCCAGCGACGGCGGCGAGCGCCTCCGCGGGCGAGAGGGGTGCAGAGTTTGAGGAGAGTTTGCGGTTACCCTCCACTGTGGAGCCCTCGGCACAAACTGCACTCAGAGCGGCGAGTGCCTCCTCCGCGTCGCGCACGACGTGCACCGTCCACCCGGCACGGGCGAGGCGGGCATGGAGAGTCTCCTGTGCTGTGGTGAGGCGGCCGGGCTGGGACTTCCGGCCTGAGGGCAGCCGCCGGCCTCCGGGCACCTTCACCTCCAGCAGCACGGCGCGCACGCCGTCCGGGTGCAGCGCCAGTATGTCCGGCAGCCCCGTGTCGGACACCTTCACCGGGTGCCAGCCGGCGCGGGCCACCGCAGCCAGAATGCTGGGCTCGTTGGCGTCCCGGCTGCGGGCGAAGCGGATGCGGGCGCTGCGTGCGGCGCGGGCCTTGGGGCTTCTCATGGCTGCACCCCCGGGCACGCCCACTCCCAGAGACACCGGCCGCACACGCACTCCCCGCCCCCGGTGAGTGTGAGTCCCCCGCGCTCCGTGCCCGGCTCGCGTCGCTGGTGTGGGGTGGCCAGCAGGCGCGCCTCCGCCTCCGTCGGCGGGCGGGTGGCGTCGTAGACGCGCAGGCCCCGTCCGAGCCAGACGTACAGCTCCGGGTCCTCCTGCACTCCCATCCAGAGGTAGCCGCTCACGCTGCCTCCCTGCGGGCGCGAATCCGCCCATGTCCGTCCTTCAGCACGCCCGCCTCCTGCCGCCGGCTGCGCACCTGCCGCATGGTGAGGCCCAACCGCCGCGCCACGTCCTCGTCGCGGAGTCCCTCGGCCACCAGCGCCAGCACCTTGGGTAGCACGGCGGCGATTTGCTCCGGGGTGAGGTGCGCCTTCTGGCGGGGGCCCGTGCCAAAGCGCACCTGCGGCTGAGGCCCCAGTACGCGGGAGGCCGGGTAGCGCTGGACGAGGCAGCAGCGGGCGCACACCAGCGGCGACTCGCAACCGGGGCATTCCTGCTTCGGGGTGGGCCTCACGGGTGGGCCTCCTCGTGGTGCCCTTTCGCGCCCTCCGTCCGTCTGCCCCCGGTGCGCTCAATGAGGCCGGAGGGGCGGTGCAGTCGCATAGAGAAGTCGATGTCCTTGTCCCC
>JAKEEX010000903.1 GCA_022616315.1 Myxococcaceae bacterium | reverse complement strand
TGGCTCGTGCACCAACAACGTGTGCGACCCGGGCACCCAGGGCACCCCCTGCGGCGGGAACACGGACTGCGCGGAGGGATTCACCGGGTCTGGCTCCCATGCTGATCACGCCGCCCGGCGGACCTGAGCGCGGAGCGGCGCAAGCGTGAGGTCCATCGCGGTTTCCCAGCGGTCGGAGAGCACCAGGGAGCGGAGGTCGAGGACGTGCTGGCCGGACTCCTCCTTCCAGCGGCTGCCCGGGCGCTTCATTCGCAGAGCGACGAGGGACTTGCAGGTGGCTTCCACGTTGCCGCTGCCGATGGGCAGGCCCTCTCTGCGAGCATCCGCGTAGTGCATGCGCTCGCCGTGGTTCTCCAGGTAGGTGAGGGCCTCATGCACGGGCCGGGAGTCTGCGACGACGACGTCGCGCTTGCCGGAGTCGGTGAGCTCAGAGACGAGGTTCCATACCGCACCGGGCCGGTTGAGCAGCTTGAGCTTCCATCGCTCTCGCAGCACCTCTGCCTTCTTCGGGCTGCTGGCAAGCAGCAGAGCCGCCGTGCTGAGCTTCTCCATGAGGTGCCAGAAGTCCACCAGGCGCACGACGTGCTTGGCCGAGGGCGCGTGCAGGGTGAGCGCCTCGTCGAGCAGCGCGTGCAGCTCGGGTGCGCCGTCCGTGAGGACCACCACGCGCAGGGCGGGGGCTTGCGCAAGCAGAGCCTCGACGTCGAGCGCGAGCCTCTGGGCCAACTCCTTGCCGCCACCGGCTGGCATGCGGCCGTAGCGCAGGGTGGAGAGCGCCTCGCCCTTCTCGTCGTGGAGGGTGAGGCAGGCCACGTAGGCCATGCGGAAGACGACGTCCACGGGCCGCTTCGGCGCGCCCTTCCTGGGCCGTCCGACGGGCCGGGCCTTCGGCTCCTCCATGGGCAGGGCGACGCGGTCCAAGCTGACGCTGATGCTGTGCGCGCCCTCGGGCACCTCGAGCGCGTCGGCCAGCGCGGCCTCCAAACGAGCGCGGCCCTCACCGTATAGCCTGCCCACCTCCTGGCCCACCCGCTCGAAGCTGCTACGGCTGTAGGGCAGCACGCCCAGCGCGCGCGCCGTCCCCTCCGCCTCGCGCGACGTGCCGGAGGCCAGCAGGTGCGCCATGCCCTGCGCGGCCTCCGGTAGCCACCCGTCCGCCACGCACCCGGCCCGCAGGGAGACGGCATCCACGGTGGGCGCGTTGCGCTCGCCCACCCGACGGTAGAGGCTCCGCTCTACTTCGACTTCCCCTTGCCGCGCTTTGTACGTCGCCGTGTACCGGCCGACTCGCGCGTGGGGCGCGCCGTCGATGAGGAGGCGGGCGACGTCGGCGTCGTAGCCTTGAAGCAACCTCCGCTTGCCCTCGAGCGACAGCGCCTCGGCCGCCGCGTCGATGCTGCGCAGTGCTCCCTCCGGGTCCACCGGCTGAAACTCCCGCGCCGCCTTCGCCTCAGCCTGCAGTTTGGCCTCCATCGCCTTGAGCAGCGCGGCCACTTCCTCGGGCACTTCCAGCGTCACCTTCATCATGGCCCGAGCTTCTCCCATGCCTCGGCGTGCCGCTGCCAACCCGCCCTTCAGCTCAGGCGATGCTCAGGATCAGATCCACACCCGTGCCGGGTGTCGAGATGCTGGCCAAGGGGCTGCCCGTTTCCCTGCTAAGAGGGGGAGCGATGGCGCTCGCCGAAGACGCCACGCTTCTCGTTAGGGGGTTCCTTAAGAATCTAGTTGACGAAGCGTGCGACCTAGCACACGAGCCAGCCGCGGATGTTCTGCTTGAGGCGCTCTGGCAGCGGGTGCGACAGGCGCCGCAGCTTGTCGAGGAGTACCTTCTTAGGGTTGAGTCACGTCCATGAGCGCGCGCTTCCGCATCGTTCACTTCATGCCCGATCCGTTCGCGGGCACGCGCTTTGCGGTCGCTGCCCTCGTGCGGGATCAAGGAAGCCGTGTCCACGTGGCGAGGGCGCCTCAGCTGCCCGGACCGGCTTGCGTCGGCGGACGTCCGTTTTCGTCTCTTCTCCACATGGCCCTTGAGGACCTTCAAGGCGTGCGCAGCTTCGATGCTTTGCCTGCCTCGGTTGGCCCTCATGTGCTCTTGAGCGACGAGAAGGCCGTTCCTTCGAGCGTGGTCGACCCTGTGGCCTGGGTCGAGTCCTTCGTGCTCCCTCGGCGATTAGTCGCCGCCGACGACCAGACTGAGCGCACGCCTCCAGCCC
>JAKEEX010000902.1 GCA_022616315.1 Myxococcaceae bacterium | reverse complement strand
GCATTGATTGTCCGGCGTGCACGCCGTCCCGTCCTGCGCCACGTGCTCCACGCAGGCGCGCACGTCGAGGACGAACTCCGAGACGCGACACATGTCACCGGAGAAGCAGGCGAGGACCTGCACCCCCTCGCCGACGAGTGCCACCTCGACGGTCCGCTCCCCGGCACGCGCCCGGAGGGTGCTGGACGAGACACCGTCGCCCGCCATGAAGCGCACCTCCACCGCCACCGTGGCCCCACCTGGCAGGGACACGCGGAGGGGCGCGAAGAAGGGTGAGACCGACTCGAGATCGAGATCCACCTCCGCCCGGCCGGTGTTGGTGAAGGGCACCTCGCGCACCACCTCCGTGCCCCCGAGCACCGTGCCGAAGTCCACCGATTCGACGCCGGCGGAGAAGTTCCCCCCGACGGGCGTGAAGGGCCGGTCACCACACGCGATGGTGCCCACCACCGCCGCAATCACGAGCGCGCGCACACCCCGTCTCTAACCGAGCCCCTCCACCCGGGGACACGCATGGGACGTGACAACGTCGGGCACTCGGCGCTCGCTACGCCCGAGGGACGACCTTCGCCTCACGTCGCCTCGGGCTGCCGCCGCTTGACGAGGAAGCGCACCAGCAGCGCGAGCGCCACGACTCCGAACAACGCCATCGCGCCCCACTGGTAGCGGGTGACCCAGAAGGCGAGGCGCTCGAGGTTTCCGCCCACAGCCGCCCCCAGGGCCATCACCGCCGCCGTGTGCAACACCGCGGACACGGCGCCCAGGACCAGGGTGCGCGTCGGAGGGAGACGCGATGCCCCCGCCGCCACGAAGACGAGGCTGCGGATACCGGGCATGAACCGGTTGAAGAGGAGTAGCCACGCGCCCCAGTGCCACACCTTCACCTGCACCTTCATCAGGCGCTCGTGCGTGATGCCGAAGAGGGGGCGGTCATTCGGGCGCGCGTCCATGCGGCGCCGGAGATAGCGCCCGAAGACGTAGTTGATCGCCGCCCCGGTCACGCTGCCCATCACCACCACGAGGAACACGAGCGGCCACGGCTGCTGACCTCGCACGGCGTACACACCGCCCAGGAGGACGATGGAGTCGCCCGGCATCGGGGGGATGACGTACTCGAGCATCGCGGCGAGGAACAGGATCACGTAGGCGAGCACCCCCACCGACATCATGATGCTGTCCAATGACTCGATCACGTGCCCGCTCCTTGATGGTGCACGTTATGCACTGCGCCTGCCTCCCACCGAGCATTGCACCGAAGGACACAACGCTGACCAGATTTGGCCCCAGCGCTGACGCGGTGAAGGGGGCCACAGAGCGTTCGCGTCGAACCAGAGGAGCGCTCCCGGGCGGTCCTTGTCGTGGTTGGTGGCTGGTGCACCTCGGGGGAGCCTGTGACTTCGCACGTCGCGCTCGCGGGCTCCGGGGGAACGGCGTTGCCACGGCGGAATCGACATTCGCTGAAGGTTTGACGTGCGCTGCTCCCCTCCATGGGGTGGATGCTGATGGGCAGCGTGGCCACCAAGGTGGTGCACCTCTGCGAGAAGCCGGTGCTGGTCGTGCGATGACGTCCGAGTCCTCCGCGGGAGGCACGGGCACGCTCCCGTGCTGTCCCCCACCGCGTGTGCTGCCCACTCGGGAGTGCTTGCCTCGTGCGCATGCAGGCTGCGGGAGGACGCGGGGGCTTGGGGTATCAGCACGGTGAGGCACGCGAGCGGGGACGAGTCGGGGCCCGGAATGTGCGGCACAGCCCCTGACGCCCCAAGCCTCCGGGGGCCTGGGGGAGGTCGTCGAAGTAGTCAGACGGCGTTACCAGTCGAGCCACTCCCCCCAGGCGGGGGTGCCAGGGGTGTCCCGGTTGAACGAACAGTCGTTCAAGCCCAGCCCCCTGTCGGCTGTCCCCTCCAAGCCCACGAAACCGAACCCTCGGACCCTCACGTCCGCGGCACCTTCAAGCACT
>JAKEEX010000901.1 GCA_022616315.1 Myxococcaceae bacterium | reverse complement strand
GCCTTGCCCGCGACGAGCGTCAGCTCCGGCGTCACCGTGTCACCCTTCTGCGAAGCGCGTCCGCTGAGGCTCACGGGGACCTGGAGCGGGTACTCCGGAAGCAACGCGCGCGCGGTCTCGGGAGTGAGCGCGAGCGACCGCAACTCGAGCGTCCGTGCTCCCCCGGATGCCTCCGACACCTGCGCGTCCGCGGTGAGCCCCGCGAGCGCGAGGCGCAGCTTCGCGGTGAGCTGCTCTCCTTCGCCGTCCGCCTCCAGGTCGAGCCGGACCGGGCCCTCGGTCGGACGCCGCATCGCACCGCTGAGCTCGAGCCGTGCTCGGAGAGCATCCTTCGGCCCCACCCACTCGCCGTGGCCACCGGCACCGAGCTCCTCGAGAGTCACACGTCGCTCGCCGCCCGCGGTCTCCTGACGGAAGTCGATGCGCCCCTCACTGAGCCGCAGTGCCTCCACCTCCACCGCCCAGTCGGGACGACCACGCTCAGCCACCTCGGGCTTCTCCTCTCGCGCGGCCACGGCGCGGGAGAGGTTGAAGCCACGGTCGTCCTGGACGAGCAGGAGCTCGGGCGCGACGAGGCGGAGCTCACGAACGTGCACCCGGCGCCGCACCAGGGAGAGCAGGGACACACGCGCCTCGATGCGCTCCGCGCGCGCAACCACCTCACCCTCCGGGTCCCGAAGCTCCACGTCGCGCAGCGAGAGTCCGTCGAGACCGAGCTCGAGCTCCTGCGCCGTCACCTGACCCGCGAGCGCCTCGTTTGCCGCCTGCTGCGCGAGCCCGAGCAGCCGCGTCTGGCCCGCAGCCGAAGAGGCCCACACGAGCGCTCCGACCACGAGCAGGAGGGCGAGGCCCAGGAGGCTGAGCACCCCCACGAGGGCACGCCGGCCCCAGCGTCTCTCCGGCGTGGGACGCCTCACGCGTTCGGGCGTGGAGGGCGGGATGTCGGGTGCCTGGGTCAGAACGCCTCACCGATGGAGATGTGGAACACGAATCTGGGGTCTTCAATCCTCAAGCTCGGGTCGACGACCCCATTCACGACAATCGGGAGATCTTGCGTGAGGAAACGATAGGCAACGTCCAGCCGGATGGGCCCGACAGGAGTGAGGTAGCGGAGGCCCACGCCCGTGGCAGCCTGAAGGTTCCGGGAGATGTACGCAGGTAGATTGACCGGGGAGTGCGTGCATTCAGGTGCCGTCTCCCGGTCGCACTCCACCCGGCCAAAGGGGCGAGCGGTGACCAGCCCGGTATCCAGGAACGTCGCGAGCACCACGGGGCCGAAGACGTTGTAGCGCGCCTCCAGGGACGCCTCGAAGAGGCCACTGCCGCCCACGGGGACCTCGGTCTGGACCCCGTCCACCACCTGCCGCTCGCGCGGAGAGAGCTGCTGGCTGTTGAACCCGCGCATGGTGGTCGGACCGCCTGAGAAGAAGCGCGTCACGATGGGAGCGAACTCGAGCCGTCCCTCCCCGACGAGACCGAGAGGGACGAGCGTGCCGGCCCGCACGCGCGTCGCAAGTGTCAGCCGCGAGGTGTCCCCGAAGCTCCTGTAGAGGCGAACCTCGGGCACGACGCGGAGGTAGGTGCCGCGCTGGGTGACGGGGACGGACGCCCCGCCCGGGTCGGGGGACGGCCTGTCGAAGCTCAGACGCGCGAACCCCTCCTGCAGTGACAGGCCGAGGTAGTACCCGCGTCGTGGCCGGATGCGGTCGTCGCGGCGGTCCCACTCGAGCACCTGCTCGAAGTAGGAGAGCAGGACGGTGCAGAGGGGCGTCTCGGGGCACACGAAGCTGGCGCCCACTTCCGTGCCGCGCGTGGTCCCCGCATCGATCCGGTACGAATCCAGGTTGAAGGAGCCGACCAGCGTGAAGGGAGCCGAAGGCTGCCACGAGAAGCCCACCCGGCCACCGCCCCTGAACGCCGAGAAGGCCTGCTCGATGAACCGGTCCGTCCCCACCTGCAGCTGACCGGACACGTCCCGGAAGAGGATGCGCGGCTGCTCGAGAGTGGCGTTCAGTCCGTAGATGAAGTCGTTGCGCCTGGGAACGGTGACCTCCATCTCTTTCGGTGGAATCAACTGAGTCACGAGGGACGGAATCCAGGCGTAGCCCACCCGGCCTGACACCGTCAGTCGCCGAAGGCCGCCGAGGAAGTTGCGGTCCGTGTACTCGCCCAGCAGCCGAACCTCGGTGCGGCCCGTCCTGCCGAACTCCGCTCCCAGCCCGCCGCCTGCGCGCACGCTCCGGAACTTCGCCTCCCGCACGTCGATGACCACGGGCACGGT
>JAKEEX010000900.1 GCA_022616315.1 Myxococcaceae bacterium | reverse complement strand
GCTCGTCGACCAGCTCGAGGACCTCGCCACCTCGGAGTACGTGCCCAAGGCGAAGCGGAGCAAGGAGGTGGGGCGCCTGCGCGACATCATCCTCGAGATGCCTCCGTTCGTCGGCAACGTCCACTTCGTCTTCACCTTCCACGTGCGTGCTGCCTCAGCCCTCATGGAGATGTGGGCGCAGAACAGGCTTCCCAGCTACGATGCGGAAGACAAGGCCAACAACGGATGCGTGGTCGTGCTGCGCGGCATCCACGAGGTGGAGCGGGCACGCAAGCTCCTCGTCACCTACTTGGCCGCCCGGCGCGATGGGCAGGGGGGAGACCCGCTGTCGCCCTTCGACGAGGGGGCAATTCCGGTGCTCCTCGCCCGCTCGGGCGGACGCCCCGGCATGCTTCTCCAGCAGGCCCACCGCCTCTTTGATTGTGCCGCCGAGGAAGGCCGCGAGCGCATCGACGCCGCCTATGCCTCCGCCATCCTCGGCGCTGCAGGTGCTCGGCCGGCTGCACTGCGTATGAACCGAGCCGCCGAGGGACGGGACGCTCGGGCCATCGAGGACCTGCTGAAGTAGTTGCGAGGAATGGCATGTCCATGCTCACCACGTTCAGCGAGGCGGCCTACCTGCTCGCGAGGTTCTGCCCGCCCTCCTTTTCGGGCCCTCATGCGGGACGGGCCTGGGAGCGGACCATCGCTTCTGCCCTCCGGCTCGCCGGGGGCATGGCGGTCCAGGAACCCGGGGGCCTGACGCTCTTCGGAACCCACTCAGCTTCGGGCCTCGCCCACGAGCTGGACGGTGCCTGCGCCCGTGATGCGGTCACGCTTGTGGTGGAAGCGAAGGCCGTAGCCAACGGCCCCACCAAGAATGACGTCTGCTGCTTCGATCGCAAGACGTTCGACCTCTACGTGGCACGTGTGAGGGCGGGACGGGCCGGCGCGCACCACCGCCTCCTCGTCTCGTCCACACCTCTGCGCGAGGACCTCAGGTCCTACTGCTACCTCTACGGCATCGTCTGCATCGACCCGCT
>JAKEEX010000899.1 GCA_022616315.1 Myxococcaceae bacterium | reverse complement strand
GTGGCCGCCACCGTGTACCAGTTCACCGACATCCGCATCGTGGATGCGGTGGGGAAGGGGGAGGACCTGAGCCAGGTGTTGTTCACGCCCGCACCCGGATTCATCGCGGGTGAGGCCAAGCTGGGGCTGCTCGGACGCTTCCGCGTCGCCTACTCGGTGCTCAACCGGCAGCGCTTCAATGTGGGGCTGCGCACGCGCCCGCAGCTGGCCACGGCCTTTCCTCCCCCGGTGCTGCCAGCGGGCACCTTTGTGGCGGCGGACGTGCTGCTGCAGGAGCACCTCTCGGAGGAATGGGGCGGGCTGACGCTCGCCTATCCGCTGACGGAGGCGGTGGGCATCGGGCTCACGCAGTACGCCACGCTGCGCAGGCAGTCGTTCGCGCTGCGCTCCGTCCTCCAGGCGGTCTCGCCGGCGGGTCTGGGTGGGCTGGCGCTCTTCCAGAGCGAGTACGACTACTTTCAAGTGGGCCTCGTCACCAAGCTCGGGGTGGGAGTGGATCAGGAGTCCTGGAGCGCCGGGATGACCGTGACGCTGCCCAACGTCGTCCTGTACGGGCGGGGCGGGCTCGCGGGTGACGTGAGCGCGGTGGAGCAGGACCTGAACGGGGATGGCGTGCCCATCTCCCGCATCTCCACCGACACCCAGAGGGGGCTGCGTGCCCGCTACCGATGGCCTCTCTCGGTGGGAGTGGGGGGCGCGGTGCGCTTCAGGAGCACCGCCCTCCACCTGGCCGCGGAGGGTTTTGGCCCGGTGGCTCCCTACCCGGTGATGACCCCCCGGCCTTCCCAGGCCCAGTTCCCGCCCGGGCCTGGCGCGACCGAGAGCGTCTTCGCCGGACTGGTGCCCGTGGTGAATTTCGGGGTGGGGCTCGAGCACCAGATGACACGGACGGTGCGCGGCTACACCAGCCTGCGCACCGACTTCAGCGCCGCCCCGCATGCGCTCAACGCCGCCATCTTCCTCACCGAATGGGACCTCTTCCACGCGACGGCCGGAGCCGACGTGCGGGTGGGGCGGACCCTTCTGGTGGCAGGTGTGAGTGCCGGCTTCGGACGCACGACCGCGACGCGCTCGCTGGACCTGGTGCCCGGTGTGAGCAACGCCGAGCTGGGCACCTTCCCGAAGCTCTCCACGTTCACCCTGACGTTCCTCTTCGGAGTCACCATCGGCGGGGACGAGGAATCCGAGGCCAAAGTGGACGCCGAGGCCCCGGACGTGCCGGGGCCGTGACACCCGTGGCGCTCGCTGCGAGCACTTCGAAGCGGCCCGACTCACGTCCGGAGGGGTATGAGTCCCCAGGTGCCGTTTTCGGCGCGCGCGGACCACGCTCG
>JAKEEX010000898.1 GCA_022616315.1 Myxococcaceae bacterium | reverse complement strand
GGAGCCGTTGGACCGTATCGGTGAACCGCAGCGCGAGGTCCTCGATGTACTGGGCACCCACCACCCCTTGCAGGTGGTGCGCCACGGTCTCCCACGCTACCAGCGCGCCCGGCCCACTCAGCGCCCCGAGCATGCGGAGGATCCGCCAATGCCGGGGATCGCGCCACGCGGCCGCCGGCAGCGTCCGCATCACCCACCGGACCAGGGCGCGCTGATCCTCGTTCCCCAACGGGAGCAGGCAACACCCGACCACCGCGCGCTCACTCTCGTCGACGGTGCCCAGGCACCAGGGGAGCGGCTCGTTCGGGTCCCCGGCACCCCATGACGGAAGATCAGCGTTCACGACGTCTCCGGCCCGGCGGGCTTGGGTCCCGGCCCCGGCTTCCGCCGCCGCTCCCTCCGGCTCAGGAGCTCCTCCATCGGAGGTCGCGGCCCCTCCTCCCGCACGGTATGGCACTCCAGCCACCGCTCCAGCTCTCGCGGATCGAACAGGGTCCGGCGCCCGACTTTCACGTAGGGGATCCGGCGCATAGACACCCAGTTGCGGAGGGTCTGGACAGCGATCCCCAGGCGGTCCGCGGTCTCGACTACGCTAATGAGCTGCACCGTCATGATCGTTCCTCCGTCTCCTCCCCCTCTCGCTCCGGGACGTGATTGAGGCGCAGCTCTCGGGGTTCCGCTCCCGGCTCGCCACCGTTCACGTGGTGGACGATGTACTTCGGGGGCAGGCCCAGGCGCTTCAAGACGCGCTTGGTGATGTTCCTCCGCTTCATCTCCTTCAACGCCCACTGCAGCCGATGGAGGTCCGCGAGATGGTAGTAGATGCGCCCCCTCTCACGCACGTAGGGGATGCGCCCCATCCGCCGCCACTCCAGGAGAGTCGTATCGCTCACCCCGAGGAGGCGCGCGGCCTCCACCCTGGTCAGGAGCAGGGGATTGCTCTCGTGCGGCATGACCCTCACCTCCTGAGGCGAGTATAGGAACCCCGTCGTAGTTTGCGGGTACGTT
>JAKEEX010000154.1 GCA_022616315.1 Myxococcaceae bacterium | reverse complement strand
TTCCGGACCTTCTCCTTCTGGGTGTAGGCCTTGATGTTGTCCACGTAGTTGCCGCAGAGCTTGCCGATGGCGTCGTCGTCCGCGGAGATGGCGCGCTGGACCTCGTTCTTGACGATGTCCTCGTACTCCTGCTTCACCGTGGTGAGCAGCTCCTTGATCCGCTTGCGCGCCTCCTCGCTGGAGATGAGCGAGTGGCTCTTGAGGCCGGCCTCCAGCTCGTTGAGGACGAGGAAGGGGTTGATGCAGCCCTCGCTCTTGTCGCTCACCAGGGCGTTGGAGATCTTGTCCTGGATGTAGCGGGGGCTGATGCCCTCCAGGCCCTCGCGCGCGGACTCCTTGCGCAGCTCCTTGATGTTGTCCTCGGTGAAGTTGGGGAGCGTCTTGCCGTTGTAGAGCTTGAGCTTCTGGAGCAGCGAGAGGTTGTGCTTCTTGGGCTCCTCGAGCCGCGTGAGGACGGCCCACATGGCGGCCATCTCGAGCGTGTGCGGGGCGATGTGCTTGCCCTTGATGGAGCTCGAGTTGAAGTCCTTCTCGTAGATCTTGGTCTCCTCGGCGAGCTTGGTGATGTACGGGATGTCGATCTTGACGGTGCGGTCCCGCAGCGCCTCCATGAACTCGTTGTTCTCGAGCTTGCGGTACTCGGGCTCGTTGGTGTGCCCGATGATGACCTCGTCGATGTCCGTCTGCGGGAACTTCTTCGGCTTGATCTTGTGCTCCTGGGACGCGCCGAGCAGATCGTAGAGGAACGCCACGTCCAGCTTGAGCACCTCGACGAACTCGATGATGCCGCGGTTGGCGATGTTGAACTCGCCGTCGAAGTTGAAGGCGCGAGGGTCGGAGTCGCTCCCGTACTCGGCGATCTTCCGGTAGTTGATGTCGCCGGTGAGCTCGGTGGAGTCCTGGTTCTTCTCGTCCTTGGGCTGGAACGTCCCGATGCCCACCCGGTCCGCCTCGCTGAAGACGAGCCGCTGCACGCGCACGTGCTGCATCACGCGCTCGAAGTCACCCTTGTACTGCCCCATCAGCTCGCGGAAGACGAAGCGGCAGGCGGGGCAGAGCTCGCAGCCCGGAGCGGCGGAGTGGCCGCCCTCCGTCGGGAACAGCTCGGCGAAGACGCCCGTGCGCCACTCGCGGGGAACCAGGTTGAGTGGCTCCTCGTTCATGGGGCACTTCATCCGCTCGCGCACCACGGGCGAGTCCCCGTGGGGGGCCCAGAAGAAGGTGTAGGCGGCGCCGTCCGCGGTCTTGCTGTAATCCTCCATGCCCTTCTTCAGGAGCCGCGCGATGGTGGACTTGGCGCTCCCCACCGGGCCGTGCAGGAGGATGACGCGCTTCTCGGTGCCGTAGCCGGCCGCGGCGGACTTGAAGACGTTCACCAGCTTCATCAGCGGCACGTCCAGCCCGTAGACGGCGTCCCTCCCGCCGAACTTCTCGTCCGAGAAGAAGTGGTAGCGTATGAGCTTCTTCTTGTTGTCGATGTACTCGGTCTTCCCGTGGCTGAGGATCATGTCGTAGATCCTCTGGTAGGCCGTGCGGGTGACCTTGGGGTTGGCGCGCACCAGCGCGAGGTAGTCCTCGAAGGTGCCTTCCCAGTGGAGCTCGGCGTATTGCTTCTGGTCCTGCAGCGAGGCGATTCGCTTGGTCCAGCTTCCGGCGGATGAGGTGGTGTCCTTCATCGCGTTTCGTTCCTCTGTGCGAGGTGACCGCGGAGTGTGGCACCCGCATCCGGACGATAAAAGGGCCGCGCCGCGCGCGCCGGGCGCAGCGTGCACGGTCGGACGTGCGCTGCGTTCGTGCGCGTCAGAGCGTGTGTCCGGGAGGGCGGGCGACCAGGCATCCCGGGGGGAGGGGCGAGTGGAAGGTCGCGGACTTTCCTCCCGCCCGATTTTCAAGTAGCAGCCGGTGCACACTCTCCCATCGCCATGGCCCGCTCCTCCACGTCCGCAGCGCCCGTCCTCGTCCCGGAGCATCCCGAGCCGCTCCGCCCGCTCCCCGTCCCGCCGGCCATCCCCACGGCCGCCGAGCCCGACCCCGTGCGGCTGGGCTGGCTGCTCTTCGCGGTGGCGCTGCTGCCGCGGCTCTTCATCTTTCCGCTCGCGCAGAACCTCTACGGGGACGCGGTGGTGCGCACCGAGCTCGCGCAGCGCCTGCTCTCGGAGCCGCGGGTCCTCACGTCCTTCGCGGACGGGGCCTACCAGTTCGGGCCCCTGCAGCTCTACCTGACGGCTCTCCCGTTGGCGCTCGGCATCGAGCCGGTGGACGCGGGGCGCTGGGTGTCCCTGCTCTTCGGTGCGCTGACGGTGTTGCCGCTCTTCGCGCTCACGCGGAGGCTGTTCGGGTGGCGTGCGGGTGTGGTGGCGGTGCTCGGCCTCAGCGTCTGGGGCATGCACCTGCAGATGTCCACGACCGCGGGGAGCGAGGCGCTCAGTCTCTTCCTCGTGACGTGGGCGCTCGCGCTCTTCGGGAAGGGGTGGGACGAGGGACGCCTCGCGCCCCTCGCGGCGGCCGCCGGCGCGCTGAACCTCGCGTGCGCCACCCGCTACGACACGTGGCTGCTCCTGCCGCTCCTGAGCGTGCTGCTCGTCTTCCAGCGCGGGGACCGCATCGCGGCCTTCACGAGGGCTCTCTTCTTCGGCTTCCTGTGCTTGCCCTTCCCGCTCCTGTGGATGCAGGGCAACGAGCTCGCTCACGGGAATCCGCTCTACCCGGTGCGCTTCATCGAGGAGTTCCACCGCGGCTGGGTGTCCGAGGGTGTTGGGCGCTATGGCGAGCTGCCCTACCGGCTCCACAACCTCTTCTTCTGGCCGGGTGCGGCGCTCTTCACGCTCACGCCGCTGGTGGGCTTCTTCGGCATGGTGGGGATGTGGCGCACGTGGCGCGACGAGCCGCACGACCGCTGGCTCGTGCTGGTGGCGCTGGTGCCCACGGCGTACTACGCGTTCCGCGGGGCGGTGCTGCTGGACTTCGTGCCGCTGGCCCGCTTCGCGGTGTCGCAGCTCGTGTTGCTCCTGCCGTTCGTGGCGGAGGGTGCCACGGCGTTGCTCTCGGGACGGGCAACGTGGGTGCGCCGGGGGACGGTGGGGCTGGCGGGGGTGCTGGCCGTGGGCATGCCGCTCGCCATCGGTCTCTTCACGTGGCGCAACGACACGGGTGTGTCCAACTCGCTCAAGCCGGTGAGCCCTGTGGCGACCAACCCGGTTCCGGTGATGAAGGTGGCGGACTACCTCCACGAGCAGGTCCGCCCCGGCAGCGGCGTTGTGGCGCTGGACGAGGACCCGGTCTACATGGACGTGCAGATCGGCTTCTTCAGCGGTCTGGGGGAGGACCGGCTCTTGCGTCACCGGTGGGGCACGGACTTCGACAAGCGACTGGCCGTCCAGGTGCCCGACTACGTGGTGCTGATGAAGGGCGGCAAGCTCGCCGCGCGCCCGGACATGGTGGTGCGTGCGGACGGGCTCACGTGGCGCGGTGTGGAGTACGAGCCTGTTGCGGGGATGAAACCGACGCACCAGCTCTTCCGGCGTCGTTGAGCGAGGCCGCCTCCGGGCGTCCCAGAGGTCGTTGACGTTGACGTTGACGTTGACGTGGACGTTGACGTGGACGGCGACGGCGACGGCGACGAGGCCCTGGACACGATCAGCGACACAATTTGGTCAGCATGGCAACGATGCGCCCGAGGAGCTCGCAACCACGCTCGTGCGCTCTCGGTTCAACGAGCCCGAGGACCCGAAGCGCATCCAGCACGGCCGCGCACTCCATGGCGGATCCGCGTGCGATGGCATAGCGCTGAGCCGCATCGGCCGTTCCGGTCCGCCCGGCTGCCTCTGCGATGTTCAGCGAGATCGAGGTGGCAGCGCGCCGGAGTTGGTCCAGCAACGCTCCATGTCCGCGCGGGATTTCGGCAGACGCCTCGGCCGTCAGTGCCAGGAACTCGATCGCGCGTTGGTAGACATCGAGCTTTTGGAAGCTGAGCATGACGTGGGGATGTACTTCTTGACCCTGACAGGGAGCGCGACTCGCGAGTTGGCTGCGTTCACGTCGCCGTCGCCGTCGCCGTCGCCGTCAACGTCCACGTCCACGTCCACGTCCACGTCAACGTCCACGTCCACGTCGACGTCGTAGGGGTCAGAGGGAGAGTCAGTCGTCCCTCTCCCGCGCGGCGCGCCCATCCAGCCATCCCTGGAGGATGAGCGACGCCGCCACCTGGTCGATGACCTCCTTGCGGCGGGCACGTGAGACATCCGCCTCCAGGAGCGCACGCTCCGCCGCCACGGTCGTCAGCCGTTCATCCCAGTACTCGACGGGCAGACCCGTCGCATCCTCCACCTTCGCTCCGAAAGCGCGCGAGGCCACGGCGCGGGGTCCCTCGCTCCCATCCATGTTCAGCGGGAGCCCCACGACGACACGGGTCACCTCGTGCTCGGCGATGAGCCGCTGCAGCTCGGCCAGGTCCGCCTTGAGCGAGCGCCGCCGGACCACGGTGATCCCCTGCGCCGTGAGGCCCAGCGCGTCCGAGATGGCCACGCCCACCGTCTTGGTTCCCACATCCAGTCCCATCGCTCGCATTCACCCGGAAACCTAGCCCCGAATCCCGGCGTGCGGATGCGCCATCCGCGGGCGCAGACGCGGTGGGGGCGAGCAAGGGAGACAACCCGCTGAAAGCACTCGCGCGTCCAGGCGGCCCGGCCGCTGCACGGCCCGCCCCGCACCCTGCTGCGGCGGCCAGCAGGCACGTGCCTCTTCCCCTGCCGCGTGGAGTGAACCGGATGCTCAACTTCATCGGAATGCTCGCCACGCCCCTCATCTCGGGCGCGGTGGACCTCGTGGGCCAGGCGCTCAACCTCGATCCGAAGCTCACGGCGGCGGCCAAGGCGGCGGTCGGCGTGGTGACCCTGAACCCCTCGCTCGTGGTGGACGGCGCGTCCCAGTTCGTGGGCGAGCTCAGCCAGAACCGCGCGGCGACGACCGAGTACCACCCGGCACGGGATGCGCAAGGCACGGCCTCGACTCCCGGCTACGCGTCAGCTGCCCCCACCACGGGCAAGGAGAGCTCGCTGCCGGGGGACATCGGGACATACCTCCGCCACCTCCGGACCCTGCAGACGAGCCTTTCGCTGTTCGACGGTGTCGGATACCGCGACGGCGCCATCACCCGGGACGAGCTGGGGCAGATCGCGGGGAACACGAAGGCGGACAAGAGCCTGCGCGAGGCCGCACAGTTCCTCCTCGACAACCCGCACTACTTCAACCGGCTGGATCGCGCCGGGTTCAACTACCTCGCGGACGTGGGCCTCGTCACGGGCGACGGGCGCATCACCGCCTTCGACCTCAGCTCGGAGATTCGCAAAGTCGAGGCGGACATCCAGCGCTACGGCCTCCCCGAGCCAACCAAGCCCTCCACGTCCGGCTCCTCCTCCACGGGCGGGAGCTCGTCCTCGGGCGGCAGCAGCTCCTCGGGCTCCTCCACCTCCTCGAGCTCGAGCTCGAAGTCCAGCTCCACGGCCTCGAGCGACATCAAGAAGATCCTCGCCGACAAGACGCTGAGCCTCGAGCAGAAGCTCGAGCGGGTCCTCAAGGCGCTCACCTCGCGCATCAACGACCAGCTGGTCGTGGCGATGCAGGACCTGGATGAGGCGGTGGAACGGCAGGAGAAGTCCAAGAGCAGCAAGAAGACCGACGTGAAGGCGGATCAGGAGATCCAGGACATCACCCGCCGCATCCAGGAGCTCCAGCAGCAGAAGCAGCAGCTCAACACGCTGATGAGCACGCTCTCCATGCAGTACCACCAGATGGCGCAGGTGGCCCTCCAGAACATGGCCCGCTGAGCATGGCTCCGCACAGCCACGACAACCAGGAGACTCCCATGACGTTCGACACCGAGGACATGCGCACGCTCCGTGCGCTCGCCGCCGGCGACATCACGCTCGCGGAGCTGGAGGGGATGACCTTCGCGCAGGCACAGGAGCTTGCGCGGCAGGGGGTGCAGCTGGCGGAGGCCGGGCGCCTCGAGGAGGCACGCGTGGTCTTCGAGGGGCTGACCGCGAGCAACCTCCGCGACAGCGCGGCCTGGGGAGCGCTCGGCACGGTCTACCAGAAGCTCGGCCGCGTGGAGGATGCGCTCGCCGCCTACGACACCTGCATCGGGCTGGACCCCTCGAACCCCGTGGCGCTCGTCAACCGCGGGGAGCTGCGCCTGAGGCGTGGGGACGCGCAGGGGCTCGAGGACGTGGCCCGGGCACTGCACGCGGACGCAGAGGGCAAGACGGCAGCGGGGCGCCGGGCCTTCGGGCTCATGAAGGCCGTCACGCTGGCCGCAGCAAACGCGTCCACTCACCCCTCTCCCTCTGGGAGAGGGACAGGGTGAGGGGAAGCGACGGCCCGTGCTCCTTCATCCGCCCCTCAGGATCGAGGCCCCCCCGCAGGCGCGTCCGGAGCATTCGCAGGGGCAGGGGACGGCGTCCCACCCTCCGTCGCCGCCCCGTCCGCCGCCTCCTCGTCCGCTCGGGCGTCCGCGAGCAGGAGCTCCTTCATCCGCTGCAGCGCCCCACGGGTCCGCTCCACGTAGCTGTTCTGGGCACCGATCCGGACCGCCGTCTCCAGGGTGCGCTCGTACACGTTGATGGCCTTGGAGAGCAGGATGCGCACCTTCCTGCGCAGCTCCACGCGGTACACCTCGGCCTGCTCGGCGTCCAGCCCCGGCGGCACGTCGGCCTGGATCATGTGCTCCCAGAGGCTCTCGTAGAGGCCACCCACCTGCGCGCCGGCGGCGGTGGCCCACTCACCCTGGCCGAGCCGGATGCAGCGCAGGTAGTGCCCCTGGGCCGACAGAAGGAGCTCGGCCTTCGCGTCGAGGTCGCGCGCCAGCTGCTCCACGCCGCGGGACGGATCCAGCACCAGCTGCTCGAAGGAGAGCCGGTACACCTCCGCGAGGTGGAACTGCGCCTGGGCCCTCAGGGAGACGTCCACCTCCTCCTGACCCTCCAGCCGCTCCGCGAGCGCGAGTGCGCGGCGCAGCGTCGACTCGCCGGCCTTGAGGTCGCCCTTGTCCTTCTCGCAGATGCCACGCTCGGTGAGCGCGCGCATGCGGCGGTCCGCCGGTAGCTCCTCGCGCTCGGAGAGCACGCCGAGCAAGGGAATGGCCTCGTCGTACCGCCCGAGCATGTAGAGCATGGTGGCCTCCCGGAACGCGGCCTCCAGCGCGTCTCCGTTTCCACGCGCGGGCTCGCTCAGCTCGGCGTAGCGGTGCAGTGCCTCCTCCCACACCTCGAGCCTCTCGTGCGCCAGGCCCGCGTTGAAGAGGGCCGCCTCGCGGTGCCGGCTTCCGGGATGGAAGTCGGCGATGTGGCCGAAGCAGCGCGCTGCCTGCCGCCAGTCCTTCGCCTCGAAGGCGGCGCTCCCTTGAGCGAAGAGCTCCTCGTCGTTCAGCTTCGCGAGGTCCAGGTCCCCGGGGACGAGACCGGGCTGGAACGTCACGGCGCTCCCTCGCGTCGCGCTCCCCGCCGTCTGGCACCCCGCGCCCAGGAGGCCGAGCGCGGCCGCCCCCACCACCCACCCCATCCGAAACCTGCGTGCGAGCCTCAAGGACCACCTCTCCACGGTGCGCGACGGCACCTCGAATGGGCTGGACAGCGCGGGGATGCAGCCGGTTCCCGCGGTACGGCATGCCGCCGGACTCTAGCGGACGCGAGCACGGGGACGGCGCAACGGAGTGCCCGGCCGCCCCCCCACCAGGCAGGCGCCTCGCGCTTCAGACGGAGACGGACGCCTCGCCCACGAGGTAGCGCGCGGTCTCCGCCAGCGCGCGCACGTCGTGGACGTCCTGTTCGAAGCGCGGCACCTGGACCAGCGGGGTGTTGCCCACCTGGCGCTGCAGCTCGGCGATGCCGAGCGCGTCCCGAGCGGCGAGCGTGGCGCGCTCCTCGAGCGTCCTCAGGACCTTCTCCTGGAGCGGAGAGGGGAGGGCACGCGCGCGGTCGAAATCCTCTGCCGTCGGTGCCGTGTGCACGCGGTTGACCACGACCGCCACGGGCGCCATCCCGTTGGCCGTGAGGATCGAGTGGAAGTGGATGGCCTCGTCCTGCCGGTCCACCGCGGCCCCCGTGACGAGCACGAAGGCGGTCTGCGTGTCCCTCAGCAGCGCCTTCACCGCGCGGGCCCGCTCCCGGAAGTCCTCGTTGAGCGCGGACATGGCGAGCATGAAGTTGGCCAGCTCCTGCAGGGTCTCCGTGCCGGTGAGGCGGGAGAGCTGCTTCATGACGAAGCTGCCTCCGAGGTTGAAGAACTTGAGGCCCATCTTCCCGGCGCGCAGGGCCGGGGTGAGCAGCCAGCGGGCCGCGTCGTTGTCCAGGAAGTCCAGCACGCGGTTGGGTGCGTCCAGGAAGTCCAGCGCGTGCGCGGTGGGCGGCGTGTCCAGGACGATGAGCGGATAGCCGCGGCTACTGCGCAGCTCCCACAGCTTCTCCATGGCGATGTACTCCTGGCTGCCCGCGAGCGCGCTGGAGAGCGCCTGGTAGAAGCGGTTGGCGAAGATGCGCTCACGGACGTCCGCGGGGGCGTACCGGGCGATGAGCTCGTCCCAGGTGCGCTTCATGTCGAGCATCATCGCGTGGAGGGGCGCGCGGGGAGTGAGGCCCGCATCGCTCCACACCGGGTCCGGGATGCGCGCCTCCACGTTGCCCAGCGCGCTCAGGCCCAGCGCGTTGGCGAGCCGCTTCGCCGGGTCGATGGTGCACACGAGCGACTCACGCCCCTTCAGCGCGGCCTCGAGCGCGAGGCTCGCGGACACCGTCGTCTTGCCCACGCCGCCCGCGCCCACGCACACGACCACCCGCCGCGCCGCGAGCGCCCGTGCGAGCACACCCGAGCCAGGCTCGCCTGCGCCGCTCATGCCCACCGCCCCACCAGCGCGGCCAGGTGCCCGGCCACCGCCTCCACCTGGGCCCGCCCGAAGCGCTCGGAGAACAGCCTCGGCACCTCGTGCACCGGCACGCCCACCCCACTCTCCAACCGGGCCCGCGCCTCACGGGAGCGAAGGGCCCCCGCATGCTGCTCGCGCGCCGCGTCCGACAGCCCGGGCACGGGCGCGAGTGTCCGCAGCTCGCCCTCCTCGAAGCGGAGGGGCGACGTCGCGTTGAGGACCACCGCGGTGGGCTGCACCCGCACCTGCCCCCGCAGCGCCTCGGCCAGCTCCAGCGTCTCGTTGACGGGCAGCTCCTCGGGCAGGGACACCAGCACGGCCGCCGTCAAGCCCGGGTCCACGAGCAGGTCGCGCATGGCGCGCGCCTCCTTGTGCAGGGGGCCCGGGGGCACCGTGTCCAGGAGCACCTGCGGCACACGGAGGAAGCTGATGGCGTGGCCCGTCGCCGGCGCGTCCAGCACCACGGTGTCCCACGCGGGCTGACCGTCGGCCCTGGTCTCGCGCACGTGCCAGAGCACCTTGCCGAGCAGCACCAGCTCCTGCAGCGAGGGGATGAAGCGCAGGAAGTAGCGGATGACGCGGTTCTCGAACACCGCCTTGTAGAGCGCCTCGAAGCGCAGCGTCATCAGCGCGTACTCGCGCATGGCCTCCTGCGGCCGCATGTCCACGGCCCAGAGGTTCTCCTCCAGCCGGGACACCTCCGGGCCCACGGGCGGGTGGCCCAGGAAGCGGCTCACGCGCTCCTGCGTGTTGACCTCGCACACCAGCGTCCGCCGCCCGGCCCTCGCGGAGGCGAGCGCGAGCGCGGCGGACACCGTGCTCTTGCCCACGCCGCCCTTGCCGGTGACGACCCAAAGGCGTCTGTCGAGGAGCCCTGCCATGCGGAGGCGCGAACCGTAGGGAGGTGCGCAAGGGGGTGTCAACGCGCGCTTCTTCGCCTTGACTCTCCGCGTCGCACGCGCGGAGAGTGCGCCATGCTCAAGGACCACCCGGTGATGAAGAAGCTCGTGGAGACGGGGGAGGAGCGCATCGGGAAGCTCGCCCAGCAGCTCCTCTCCAACGAGCGCTTCGTCTCCGCGGTGCAGACCCTCGTCACGCGCTCGCTTGCCGCCAAGGGCACGCTCGACACCGCCCTCAAGGGCGCCCTCGGCGCGATGAACCTTCCCTCGAGCGCGGACGTGGAGGCGCTGCGCAACAAGGTGGATGACCTCGAGCGCCTGCTCGCGAGCGTCGAGAGCAAGCTGGACGCGCTGGGTGGGGCGGGCAAGCACTGACCGCCCGGGCCCTCCCTCGCTCAGGCCTGCGGGCGCTGCTTCCGCTCGAGCTCGTCCACCTTCTTCTCCAGGGCCTCGAGCTTCTGGAGCAGCTGCTGCATGTCCCGGCCCATGGCGGGGAGGTTGCCGGTGAGGTTCTCCACCACCGCCTTCACCCGCTCGTCGATGCGACGCTGCCAGTCCTCCAGCGCACGCTGGCTGGCCTTGAGCATGTCCGCGGGCGTGCCGGGCGTGCCGCCGGGCGCGCCCTCGGCCCCTTCGCCCTCGCGGCGCAGCAGCTTGTCCAGGCGGTCCTGCGCCTCCTCACGGATGGAGGCCACGCGCGGGCTGACCTCCTTCTGGATGAAGTCGGAGATGGACTCGCCGGGGTGGCGGATGATCTCCCGCAGCACCGACAGCGGCATCCGGCTGCGCTTCTTCTCCTCCTCGAAGACGATCTGCGCGAGCGTGACCGAGGTGAGGTCCTCTTTCGTCTTGTTGTCGACGATCTTGACCTCCACCCCCTGCTTGATCATTTCCGCAATCTCATCGAGCGTGACGTACCGGCTCTCCACGGTGTCGTAGAGTTTCCGGTTGGTGTAGCGCTTGATGACCTTGGGTTCCTTGGCCGTGGGGGTGCCGTGGCGACCCGTCTGCTCGAGCTCGTTCATGGACGTCCACGGCCTCTAGCAAAGGCGTCACCCAAGGGGCAAGGAAGAGTGGTGGCCTGAGGGCCCCCGGGTCGCCAGGGCGTATACTCACCAACCAGCAGCCACCAGATGATCGTCCACTGTCCGCAGTGCCAGACCCGCTTCAGGCTCCCCGACGAACGGGTGACCGAGCGGGGTGTGAAGGTCCGCTGCACCCGCTGCCAGCACACGTTCCGTGTGAGTCGGAGTAGCCCCGGGGAGGAGCCCGCGGCCCAGGCTGCTCCGCTGCCTCCGCCCGCCCCGCCCGTGCCCGAGGACGAGCCCCTCCCCGGGCCTCCCCCCGACCTGGGAGCCTCTCCCGAGAGGGAGCTACCGCGGCCACCGCCGCGGGTCGCCCCCGCGAGCAATGTCCCTCGCCCCCCGACGCTCCCGCCCCATCGGGTGGCCCCGGCGCCGGGCGCGGGCGCACCCGGCGCTCTGGTGAGCGCGCCGCCCACACCGGTGAGCGCGTCACCGCCGGACCCGTTCGACCTCCCACCGCCGCAAGCCGCAGCCATCGCCGAGGCGTCCAGCGCTGGCACCACCGGCCCCGCCAGCGCGCTCGCACGCATCTCGCTGGTGAAGCAGGCCGAGCCGGAGCCGGTCCTCACCGTCGCACCCACACCACCCACACCGCC
>JAKEEX010000153.1 GCA_022616315.1 Myxococcaceae bacterium | reverse complement strand
TGGCCGCCACGCGCTTCGGCTCGATGTCCGCCTTGAACAGCGCCTGCAGCGCGTTCAGCGAGTGCTCCACCGTCACTCCGTGCAGCGGCACCGGGAAGGGCACGTGGTAGACCTCGCCCGGGAAGGGACCGAAGGCCGTCTTGTACGGCGCCACCTTTCCGGTCAGCGCCAGCCCCATCATGGTCCGGCCGTGGAAGCCTCCGGTGAAGGCGATGATGCCGCTTCGCCCCGTGGCCGCGCGCGCAATCTTCACCGCGTTCTCCACCGCCTCCGCGCCGGTGGAGAAGAACGTCGTCTTCTTCGGGTGCGCGCCGGGGGTGAGCTGGTTGAGGCGCTCGGCGAGGGCGACGTAGCTCTCGAAGGGGGCCACCTGGTAGCAGGTGTGGGTGAAGGACTCGAGCTGGGCCTTCACTGCCTCGACGACACGCGGGTGACGGTGCCCCGTGTTGAGGACCGCGATGCCCCCCGCGAAGTCGATGTAGCGGCGGCCCTCCACGTCCCAGAGCTCGCTGTTCTCTGCGCGCGCGACGAAGAAGGGGGCGCTGACTGCGACTCCCCGTGGGGTGGCGGATTCCTTGCGGCGGTGCAGGGTTGCGTTGTCGGGCATCGCGGGTCTCCGTGACTCAGTGCTTGAGCATCACGTGCCTCACGCACGTGTAGTCCTCGAGTGCGTACGTGGAGAGGTCCTTGCCGTAGCCCGAGTGCTTCATGCCCCCGTGCGGCATCTCGCTCACCAGCATGAAGTGCGAGTTCACCCACGTGCACCCGTACTGCAGCTGCGCCGCCACGCGCAGCGCCTTCGAGACGTCCCGCGTCCACACCGAGCTGGCGAGCCCGTAGTCCGAGTCGTTCGCCCAGGTGATGGCCTGCTCCACGTCGTCGAAGCGCGTGACGGACACCACCGGACCGAACACCTCGCGCCGGACGATCTCGTCCTCCTGCCGCGCCCCGGCCACCACCGTGGGTGCGTAGAAGAAGCCCTTCCCCTCGCCCGCCCTGCCGCCCGTCGTCACCTCCACGTGCGGCAGCTGCGCGGCGCGCTCGACGAAGCCAGCCACGCGCTCGCGCTGGTGCGCGGAGATGAGGGGACCCATCTCCACGCCCTGCGTTTCCTGCGCACCCACCTTGATGGAGGACACGGCGCTCGAGAGGTCCGCCACCAGCCGGTCGTACACCTTGCGTCCCGCGTACACGCGGCACGCCGCCGTGCAGTCCTGGCCCGCGTTGTAGAAGCCGAAGGTGCGGATGCCCGACACCACCGCCTCCAGGTCCGCGTCGTTGAAGACGATGACGGGCGCCTTCCCTCCGAGCTCGAGGTGCGTGCGCTTCATCCCCCGCGCCGCCGCCTCCAGCACCTTCTGCCCCGTGGACACGTCCCCCGTCAGCGACACCATCCGCACCTGGGGCTGCGCAACGAGCGGCGCACCCACGGACTCACCGCGGCCCGTCACCACGTTGACGACGCCCGCCGGAAGGAGCTCCGCCATCAGCTGCGCCAGCTTCAGCGTCGTCAGCGGCGTCTGCTCGGAGGGCTTGAGCACCACGGTGTTTCCCGCGGCCAGCGCCGGTCCCAGCTTCCACGCCGCCATCATCAGCGGGTAGTTCCACGGCGCGATGGAGGCCACCACGCCCAGCGCGTCCCTGCGCACCATGCTGGTGTAGCCGGCGACGTACTCGCCCGCCAACCCGCCCTGCATGCAGCGCACCGCGCCTGCGAAGAAGCGGAACACGTCCGCTACCGCCGGTATCTCGTCCTCGAGCACCAGAGCGTAGGGCTTGCCGCAGTTGAGGGACTCCAGCCGGGCGAACTCCGCATCCCGGGCCTCCACCGCGGCGGCGAGCTTCAGCAGCAATGCGGCACGGTCCTTCGGCGGCGTGCGCGCCCACGCAGGGAAAGCTCGCTCTGCGGCCTGCACCGCGGCCTGCACCTGTTCGGGCGAAGCCTCGGCCACGCGTGCCAGCACCGCGCCCGTGGCCGGGTCGAGGATGTCCTCCGCCGGGCCTTCGCCCTCCACGAACTCACCCGCTATCAGCATCCTGACGTCCATGGTGTCCTCTCCCTGTCTGGAGCGGCACACGAGGCCGCCCGGGAAACTCCGCGTGCTACCTGCTCGAGCCGGCCACGTCCTCCGTGCCACGGGTGAGGCGCCACGCCACCAGGATGGGCGCGGCCGTCACGAGCATCACACACAGCGCCACCACGTTCGTCACCGGCACGTCGCGCGGGCGGCCGAGCTGGTTGAGCAGCCACAGGGGCAGCGTCCTCTCGTGCCCCGCGGTGAAGGTGGTGACGATGAGCTCATCGAAGCTCAGCGCGAAGGCGAGCATGCCCCCCGCAAGCAGCGCCGTGGCCAGCTGCGGCAGCACCACGTGGCGGAACGTCTGGAACCCGTCCGCGCCGAGGTCCGAGGAGGCCTCGACGAGGCTGTGCGGCATGCGCCGGAAGCGCGCCACGACGTTGTTGTGGACCATCACCACGCAGAACGTGGCGTGGCCCACCGCGATGGTCCAGAAGCCCGACTCCACCTCCGCCATCCGGAACGCGGAGAGCAGCGCGATGCCGGTGATGATGCCCGGCAGCGCGATGGGCAGCGCCACCATGAGGGTGAGCGCGTCCTTGCCGAAGAAGCGGCCACGGTAGAGCGCCGCCGCGAGCAGCGTGCCGAGCACCAACGCCACCACCGTGGCCACGGCAGCCACCTGCAGCGACAGCTGGATGGCGGCCAGCACGTCCTCGCGCGCCGCGGCCTCGCGGAACCATCGCAGCGTGAAGCCCTTCAGCGGGAAGCTGAACGCGCTCTCCTCGGTGTTGAACGCGTACAGCGCCACCACGAGGATGGGGAAGTGCAGGAAGACGAGCCCACCGTAGGCGAGCACCTTCAGCCAGAGCGGGGCCTGCTCAGAGCGCATCGAAGGCTCCCAGCCGCCGCGCCACCGTCAGGTAGACGCCGATGAGGAGGATGGGCACCACGGTGAAGGCCGCCGCCATCGGCACGTTCCCGACGGAGCCCTGCAGCGTGGACACCATGGTGCCGATGAAGAGCCCCGGCGGCCCCACCAGCTGCGGGATGATGTAGTCCCCCAGGGTGAGCGAGAACGTGAAGATGGAGCCCGCCACCACCCCGGGGAAGGCGAGCGGCAACAGCACCGTGCGGAACGTCTGCGCGGGCCTCGCGCCCAGGTCCGCCGAGGCCTGCAGGAGGTTTCCCGGCACCCGCTCGATGGATGCCTGGATGGGGAGAACCATGAACGGCAGCCACACGTACGTGAAGACGAGGAAGCGCCCCAGCGTGGACGTGGTGAGCGAGGAGCCGCCCACCACCGGCTGCGCCAGCACCCACTCGAGCGCGGGCAGGAGGCCCAGGGCCTCGACGCCCCAGTAGACGATGCCACCACGCGAGAGGATGACCGTCCACGCGTACGCCTTGACGATGTAGCTGGCCCACATGGGCAGCACCACCGCGATGTAGAAGAAGCCCTTGCGCCATCCCGTGGCGTAGCGCGCCATGTAGTAGGCGATGGGGAAGGCGAGTGCCGCGGAGGCGATTGTCACCGCACCAGCCATTCCGAGCGTGCGCAGGACGATGTCGGCGTTCGCCTCGTCGAGCAGCCCCGCGTAGTTGGCCCACGTGAAGGTGGACGTCACCTCCATGGTGAAGTCGTCGAAGGTGTAGAAGCTCTGCGTGAGCAGCGCGAGCAGCGAGCCCACGTACACGATGCCGAACCAGAGCAGTGGTGGCGTGAGGAGCAGGAGGAGGAAGAGCGTGGTGCGGCGGTAGAGGAAGGTGGAGAGGGCCCGGAGCAGGCCGGTGCGGGGACGGAGGGAGGGAGTCAGGACGACCGGTGGGGAGGTGTCCATGGCTCAGGCCTTCTGTGGCTCCGGCTGGGCGGGTTCCAGCTCCACCATGGCCTCGCGCGACCAGGTGAGGTGCACCATGTCTCCTGGCCTCGGGTGCTGGGTGGTACTTGCGTCACTGTTCTGCAGGGTGACGGTGAGGCGCTGGGGGCCCTCGACCTCCACTTCGTAGCGGGTGACGGCTCCGTGGTAGTGCGCGTCGAGGACGCGTCCGTGGAGGCTCAGGGGGGAGTTGGGGTGCACAACCCCCTCACCCTTTTGGGACTCCCCCAGTTTCGTGGACACCCGAGATGTGATGGAAAGGGTGTCGAATGGTCATGCAGAAGCAGTCCCGTAGGGCACGCCGCGGCTTCACCCCGGAGTTCAAGGCCGGGGCGGTGAAGTTGGTGCTCGAGGAAGGCAAGTCCGTGTCGCAGGTGGCCCGGGACTTGGACCTCACCGAGACGGCGTTCCGTAAGTGGGTGGAGCAGGCGCGGGCGGACGCAGGCAGGGGCAAGCCCGGGGCGCTCACCACCGACGAGAAGTCCGAGCTCGCTCGCCTCCGCAAGGAGAACCGGGAGCTGAAGCTGGAGCGAGAAATACTAAAAAATGCGGCGGCCTTCTTCGCGAAGGAGATGAGGTGAAGTTCTCCTTCATCCACGCGAAGAAGGCCTCCCTGCCGGTTGCCGCCATGTGCCGCGCCCTGGGCGTCTCTCGCTCCGGCTACTACGCCTGGGCAGAGCGGCCGGAGTCCGCGCGCAGCAGGAGCGACCGCGAGCTGACGGCGGAGGTCGCAGTCATCCACCAGGAGAGCCACCGCCGCTACGGTAGCCCCCGTGTACACCAGGAGTTGCGCGCGAGAGGGCGTCACGTCTCCGCGAAGCGCGTGGCTCGCCTCATGCGGCAGGAGGGGCTGCGCGCTCGTGCGCGGCGCCGTTTCGTGCGTACCACCGACTCGGCCCACAGCCACCCGGTGGCTCCGAATACGCTCGCACGGGACTTCCTCCCCCCGGAGCCCAATTGCACCTGGGCTGGTGACATCACGTACGTGAGGACCGGCGAAGGCTGGCTGTACCTGGCCATCGTTCTGGACCTCTTCAGCCGGCGCGTCGTCGGCTGGGCCATGAGTGACACCATCGACCGCCAGCTGGTGCTCTCTGCGCTCGACATGGCGCTGCTGGGGCGGCCCGCGCCAGCGCTGCACCACTCCGACCGCGGCAGTCAGTACGCGAGCGAGGACTACCGGCGGCTTCTCGAGGAGCGCGGCATCGCCTGCTCGATGAGCCGCAAGGGCAACTGCTGGGACAACGCCGTGGTGGAGAGCTTCTTCAGCAGCTTGAAGCTGGAGCTCGTCTACGAGCGCTCCTTCGCCACACGCGAGGAGGCGAAGAGGGCGCTGTTCGAGTACATCGAGGTGTTCTACAACCGCAGGCGCCGCCACTCCGCGCTCGGCTACGTCAGCCCGGCCGAGTATGAGCGAGCGGCAGAGGTGACGAGGCAGGCAGCGTAATCAACCTGTCCACGGAGCCGGGTGAGGCCCAGGACTGCCCCAGGAGTGTTCCCCTGACTCACCGCGTAGGCTCTGTGCCCCCGTGTACCGCGCCTCACAGACGGGGCACACCGCCATCTCATCGCAACCTGA
>JAKEEX010000897.1 GCA_022616315.1 Myxococcaceae bacterium | reverse complement strand
GCTGGAGGCCGGCCCCGTCGTGGTCGACCTGCAGGGCGCGGTGCTCGAGGGCGGCGTGGAGCGGCTGGTGGACGTCAGCGTCCCGGCAGGCACCTACCACGAGCTGGAGTTCAAGATTCAGCCCGCCACATCGAGCGATGCGCAGGCGAGCACCGACCCCGCCGTGCAGGCGATGGTGGTCAAGAACGCCTCCGTCATCCTCGAGGGCACGGTGGACGGCCAGCCGTTCGAGTTCGTTTCGGCTCTCACGCTGAAGCAGGAGTTCGAGGGCACCTTCGAGCTGAGCGCCGACCATCACAACCTGACGCTCAACGTGGACCCGTCCGGCTGGTTCACCTCCAGCTCCGGCCGGCTCGACCCGCGTGAGGCGTCGGCGCGCTCGAGCATCGAGGAGAACATCAAGCGCTCGATGAAGGTGATGAACGACGACGACGAGGACGGCCTCGACGACGAGCACGAGGACGACCACGGCGGCGAGCACGACGACGACGGGGACCACCCCTAGTCCGCGCTCTCCGCAGCGCCTCACGCCGGCGCGCCGTCACGCCTCCCGGAGTCGCGGGGGCGTGGGGCGCGCCGGTGCTCTTTCGGGGTGCCCCCCAATCCAGGTCAGCGATGCTCGCCCACGCGAAGAAACCGCCCTGGCGCCTCGCCCGTGACCGCGCG
The DNA here is from genome assembly GCA_022616315.1 of Myxococcaceae bacterium. Taxonomy (GTDB): domain Bacteria; phylum Myxococcota; class Myxococcia; order Myxococcales; family Myxococcaceae; genus JAKEEX01. The sequence continues at coordinate 2,476 of JAKEEX010000897.1, read as the reverse complement.
GAACTCGCGGATGAAGTGCGACTGGTCGAAGTACCCGGCGTCGAGCGCGAGGCGCGTCAGGCTCGCGCCCGGGCGGTAGGCGTCCACCACGTACCGCAGGCGCAGGAGCGAGGCGAACTGCTTCGGCGAGGCACCCACCACGCGGCGGAAGCGCTTCTCCAGCGGGTCCTGGCTGATGGCGAGCGCCTTCGCGAGCGCGCCAATCCGGATTCCGCCGCGCGCTTCGTGGATGGCACCCACGGCCGTTGCCACGAGCCGGTCCGGCTGCTGGGGCCGCATCCGCGCGACGAGAAATGCCTCCAGGGCTGCAACGCGCTCCGCATGGTCCGCCGCGTCCGCCACTTGCGAGGCGACGCGGTCCACGTCCCCGCGCTGGACGAGCTGGTCGAGCGCGACCGTGGCGTCGAAAAGCTCGTGCAGTGGCTCGGCGAAGAACTGAGTGGCGCCGGCCGGGTGAAACATCGCGAGGACGACGCCGCCCCCCGCTGCGGTGCGCATGCGCCGGGCCGTGCCCGCGAGGCCGGTAAGGGTGAGGTCCGGGAGCCTCGCCGAAGCGTCACCCGCAAGCACGCTCGCGGAGCCCCGGTAGCGCACCCCCAGCACCAGGCCCGGCTCGGGAAGCCGCACGCGCCACGTCTCGTCGCGGACCTCCACCACCATGAACGCGCGCACGAACGGCGCCAGGCGCGCGGACGGTGCGACCATCGTCATCGTCATGCACCACGAAAGTACACCGCGTCCGTGCCCGGCGCTTCACATCAATGAATTCGTCCAAGTCCCGCATACCGGCCGTGGTCATGCTGCGCGCATGTTCCGTACGACACGTTGCCTCGCGCTGTTTGCCGTGCTCACCGCGTGCGCCTCCACGGGCACGTCCCCCGCCTCACCCTCCACGAAGAGGACCCCGACCATGCAGGAATTCGCGCTCTTGTTCCGTCCGACCCGCGCCATCACCACCGACGAGCTCCCCCGCCGCAACGCCGCCGCTCGCGAGTGGGCGCTCGCACTCCAACGCAACGGCACGCTTCTTCGCGCGAGCCCCCTGGAAGAGGGGGGCGCCAGCGTCACGGAGGGAGGCGTGACGCCGGTTGCGCACGACAGCGCCGTCGCCTCCGTGCTCATCGTCCACGCGACCGACCTCGGCGCCGCGGTCGAGCTCGCAAAGGGCCACCCCGGCCTCGCGTTTGGAACACACATCGAAGTGCGGCCCGTGAAGCCCGTGGCCGCGCCGTCGCGGTAGGACTCACACCGACCAGGCGTTTGGGCACGCCATGGGGAGCGACTGGGAAAGGCGATCGGCCTTCCGGTCACCGCTCGTGCACGGTCGCGAAGAACCCCACCGCCTTGTCCCTGAGCTGCGGGTGACTCCGCAGCCTCTCCATGATTTCGCGCTCGCGCTCCCCGGAGAGCGTCGGCGTCCTGCTGTAGATGTCCATTCCCTCCTTGGTGAAGCCCGTGGCCGAGAAGTGGGTCACCGCCCACTCTGCACAGTCCGGGTCGTGCGCCACGACGCCCCACCTGCTCGTCAGGAGGAACAACGGGCCGGCGCCACGCCACCTGAACCCGCCCGTCTTCCCCAGCTGCGTGTCCTTGCCCACAACCGTCTTCTCGGCGTCCGAGGAGCGGCCCGTGGAGGGGTCGAAGACGCGGTAGCGGACGACGTCCCCGAGCACGACCCCTCCCGCGTTGATGTCCTCGCCGGGGGTCCTGGGACGGTGTGTGTAGGTGATGCTCGGGTGCGTGCGCCGCGAGCGCTCGTTCCAGAACTCCAGATTGGTGCGCACGACGTACCACGTGCCTGCGAACCCCGAGATGTCGAGGTGGGGAACGTAGGGCGAGCTGGGTGGAGTCATTGGCGTCACGTCCTTCTCACCCGGAAGGGCCCCTATCTTGCCTTCACTCTCCGGCTTCCACCTCTCGCTTCAGCCAGGCGATGACGGTCGCCGTGGCCGGGCGCGTGCGGGCGTGGGTGGGAAGGACGAGCCAGTACGCCGGGCCGAGCTCGAGCTTCAACCCGTCGAAGGGCCGCAGTAGCGCGCCGGAGGCGACATCGTCCCCGGCGAGGCGATGGCGAGCCAGCGCAACGCCTTGCCCCTGGACTGCTGCGCGAAGGACGAGGTCCGAGGAAGCGAAGCGCGGACCGCGCCGGACGTCGAGCGTCGCGGGACCGTGCGCTCGCCGCCAGGCGTCCCAGGACACATTGGGGTCCCGGTCGTGCAGGAGGCGGAGCCGGGAGAGCGCTGCCGGCCGCTCGGGCCGCCCGGACTTCGCCCAGAGCGCAGGGCTCATCACCGGATAGAGCACCTCGTCCATCAGCGGCTCGCAGTCCACGTCCCGCCAGGGGCCGCGGCCCATCCGGATGGCGAGGTCGACCTCTCCGGCCTCGATGTCCACCAGCCTCTGGTCGACGAGCACGGAGACCTCGAGCCGGGGATGCTCCGCCTCGAGGCGAGGAAGCCGGGGGAGGAGCCATCGG
>JAKEEX010000896.1 GCA_022616315.1 Myxococcaceae bacterium | reverse complement strand
GCCGAGAGCGAGCTGCAGACGGTGACGGCCCCTCACCCCGTCCCTCTCCCCGAGGAGAGGGGAACTTCGTCACTTTGACAAATCTCCCCTCTCCCCCTGGGAGAGGGGAAGGGTGAGGGGGTTGGACCGACAACGCGCCCCCGAGTCCCGAGCTCCTCACCGAGCATCACCAATCAGCAACGCGTGGAGCTGCTTCTTCAGCAGCCTCCCGACGCCGCGCTGCCCGGGGGCGATGAAGCAGCTCGCCACCACCCTGCGCGCCAGCTCCGGGTTCCTCCGCGCGCCGAGCACCACGTGCGCGCCGAGGAACGGCAGCGGCGCATAGCTGAGGTCGTGCCAGAGCACCGGTGTCCACGGGAGGGTGTGCAGGCCCGTGAAGCGCTCGAGCGCGAAGAGGACCGTCTGCACGACGGCCTCCAGCGGCCAGAGGACCAGGCGGAAGCAGAACGCCAGGAAGCCGGCGACGACGGCGGTGCCCACCATCAGGCCGTGCACCACTCCGCCGCTGTTGACGCCGATGAGCACGCCCATGGCACCGAGGACGAGCACCGCCACCATGCCCCGCCGGAGCGAGAGGGGCTGTCCCACCGTCATCGCGTGCCAGACGCTCCACACCAGGCCCGCGGCTGCCCCCGGCGTCCCGCCGACGATGCCCGCCGCGAGGACCGGGTGCGTCGCCGGATGGATGGAGGACGCCAGGAGGGTGACGGCCCCCACGCCCGCGAGCGGAATGGCGACGGCGGTGGCGGCCCCGAAGGCCACACTGCTCGCCACGGACCAGAGGACGCCACTGAGCAGCCCCAGGCCCAGCATCCCCAGCACGAGCTCCCGCGGCAGGGGCGTGAAGGCCAGGCCCACCGCGGCCGCGAGCGCCAGCGCCATCAGCGGGCTGACGAGCGCGAGGACCAGCATCGTCCGGCGGACGTAGAGCCGGTCCTTGGGGCCTGCCTCGCCCAGGAGCGACAGCAGGGAGCGACCCGGCGCGCTCACCCCGGCCTCCGCGAGCAGGTGGAAGAGAGTCACCGGCTCGAAGAAGAGCATCCACGCGAGCCGGCCCACCTCGGGGACGTCGTGGACGGCTTCCGCGGCGGCAGGGGAGCGGGGCACGCCCCGCATTCTCCCGTTGCCCGGACGTGATTGCGAGGCTCCATTTCACGGAATGCCGCCCCGTCAGCAGGCAGGCGGACGGCGTCAGCGCCGTGGCCTGAGCCACCGTGAGAGGCGCACTTTCCTCACGCGCCCTGCGAAGAGATACCAGCTGAACACTGCGCCCACGAGCATGGCGCTGCTCACGACGCCTACCCACCCGAGCAAGGCCAGTCCGCCCACCGTGCCCGGCGTCTGCGAGAGCGAGATGAAGGCCCCGACGATGAGCCCGCTCGCGCACAGGCCGAGGAATGCCACGAGGGCGGCCGCGCGCAGGGCCTGCGTGAGCTGCTGCAGCTGGTCCGAGCGGATGTTGACGCGGAACTTCCCGGCCTCCAGG
>JAKEEX010000895.1 GCA_022616315.1 Myxococcaceae bacterium | reverse complement strand
TTCACCATCCGCAACAGCGGGCGAGTGGAGCAGGTGGGCCCAGCAGAGACGTCGAAGTCCCTCGCGAGCACAGCGCTGGTCCAGTGCCTCCAGGACGCACTGCGCGGCATGCGCTTCCCGAAGAACCGCAACACCCCCGAGCTCACCTACGTGCAGCCGCTGCGGTTCAAGGAGTAGGTCGCTCGAAGGGGGCGACCCGTGTCCATGGCGGCACCCCCGAGATCCTCCGGCTATTTCGCCGAAGGACCTGGGCTCGCACCCACCGGCGGCGAGGGGATGAGGATGAGCTCCTCCTGGGGCGGGATGAGGTACTCGGCGCCCGTCTCCGTCACCACCGCCATCTCCTCCACCGACAGCGTCTTCGTGCCGCCGTCCGCGAGTGGCCATGCGAAGAAGCCGTCGAAGGCGAACACCTGGCCGGGCCGCACCACGCGCAGCGCGTTGCCCGCGGGCGGCTTGCTGGACTGCGCGCCGGAGAGGGCCGGCCCTGCGTCGTGCGCCCAGTAGCCCACCGGGTGGCCCGTGCCCCACATCACCGGCGCCGAGCCCGCCTCCCGCATCCAGTCGCGGTGTGCCCTGTCCACGTCGTACCCGCGCACTCCCGGCTTGAGTGCGGCCAGCGCCACCCGGCTGCCGCGCTTCGACTTCTCCCAGCGCTCCAGCGCCTCCTTCGGTGGGCGCGACTCCCCCGGCGCCAGCACGTAGGCGAAGCGCTGGATGTCCGTCACCCACATGCCGTGCACCTGGATGCCGAAGTCCGTCTGGATGAAGTCCCCCGGCTGGATGACGCGGTCGGTGGCGTGCGAGTGGCCGCGGTCCGGCCCCGAGTTGACGTTGGGGTTCTGCTCCGGCGCCCAGGCGTCGCCCACTCCCAGCTCTGCCATCCGCTTCTTCAGGAAGCGCGCCACGTCCGAGTCACGCGTGCGGCCCGGCACCACCGTGCGGTAGGCCTCCTCCTCGAGCTGCGCGGTGAGCGCCGCGGCGCGCCGCAGGATGGCCACCTCCTCGGGCAGCTTCACCGACAGCCACTCGGACACCAGGTCCTCGGAGGAGACCAGCCGCCGCTTAAGCTTCGCGGGGAGGGCCGCCTCCAGGGCCTTGCGCTGCGTGGCCGAGAGGCCGTCCGCGATGGAGAGGCGGTCCGAGGAGTTCACCGCGATGCGCTTCGGGTCCACCGCCTTCAGGCGCGCCGCCACCCGCGCCATCACGTCCACGCCGCGCTCGAACGCCTCCACCTCGTCGTGAAGCCCCACGTCCTTCAAGGCAGTGGCCTCGCCCGCAGGCGAGAGCGCCACCGAGCGCACCCGGTCCCCCTGGCGCAGGAAGAGGAAGGCGGCCTGGCCCCCGGCGTTCTCGCAGCCCACGTGCGCTGCCAGCGGGTCGTTGGCGTTCTCTCGGCAGACGAGCACCCAGGCGTCCACACCGGCCCGCTCCATCGCTGCGGGCAGCAGGCGCTGGATGCGGGCAGTGCGAACCTCCGCCCACGTGGGCTCGGCCGGAGCGGCGTGGGCGGTGAACCCGAGGAGGAGCAGGGCAGGAGAGAGGCGCGTGAGCAACATGTCGGGGCCGACCTCTGGGAAATGGGGTGGCCTGCATTCTGGCATCGTTCGCGAATGTGTGGTGCGGCGTCCGTGCATCGGGTTGGATCCGGAGGACCATGGCCCAGAACCCGGTGAACCCGACCCGCGTCGCTCCTGTGCTCGAGACCGAGCGACTGACCCTCCGGGGTCACACCCTCGAGGACTTCCGCGATTCCCTCGCGATGTGGAGCGACCCGCAGGTCACTCGCTACATCGGGGGCACACCGGCCACCGAGGAAGACGTCTGGAACCGGCTGCTGCGCTACGTGGGGCACTGGTCTCTGATGGGGTTCGGCTTCTGGGTCATCCGGGAGAAGGCCTCCGGCCGGTTCGTGGGTGAGGTCGGGCTCGCCGACTTCAAGCGGGGCATCCAGCCCTCCATCGACGGTGTGCCGGAGGCGGGGTGGGCGCTCGCACCCTGGGCGCAAGGCAAGGGCTACGCAACGGAAGCCGTTGGTGCCGCCCTCGCGTGGGGGGAGCCACGCTTCGGGTCGACGCGGACCGTGTGCCTCATCAGCCCCGAGAACGTTGCCTCGCTCCGGGTGGCGGCGAAGTGCGGCTTCGTGGAGTGGGCGCGCACGACCTACAAGGGAGAGCCCACCCTCATCCTCGAGCGGCGCTGAGGAGCGGGTCCGCCGACGCGTCGACACCCTCAACGATTCCGATAGCTTGCGCCCTCATGTGGGCGGCCGAGGAAGCACGCGTCCCTACGCCGTCGCGCAGTCGCCACGGGCATGTCGAGAACACGCCGCGTGCTCCGACATCACCTTGAACGCGCCAATGACGGCGCGGGAACCGAGAGGGGCCACGACATGAAGTTCATGCTGATGATGAATGCGCCGCGGGGGAACGGGGACTGGGGAGTCGTCAACTGGCGTCCGGAGGACCTGAAGGCGCACATCGAGTTCATGAAGCGCTTCGGCAAGCAGCTCAGTGAGTCCGGAGAGCTCGTCGGCGCCGAGGGGTTGGCGGAGCCCGGCCAGGCCCGGCTGGTGAGGGCGGGCAAGGGCGGCGCTCCCGAGGTGACCGATGGCCCGTTCCCGGAGGCCAAGGAGTTCCTTGCCGGCTACTGGATCGTCGACGTCGAGCGTCCGGAGCAGGCCTACGCCATTGCCGCTCGCGCGTCGGCGGCGCCGGGACCGGGCGGCGCCCCGCTCAACATGCCCATCGAAGTGCGCGAGGTGATGAGCGCGCCCCCGGTCGACATGTGACGGAGGCTCGCGTGGAGCTCACGGGCGAGCACCTGCTGCGTGAGCTTGCGCCGCAGGTGCTCGCCGCGGTGGTCCGCCGCTTCGGCGACTTCTCCGCCGCGGAAGATGCGGTGCAGGACGCGCTCCTCGCCGCGGCCGTGCAGTGGCCCGAGGAGGGTGTGCCCGACAACCCGCGGGGCTGGCTCATCCAGGTGGCCGCCCGGCGCATGACGGATCAGCTCCGCGCCGAGCTTGCGCGCCGCCGCCGCGAGACCGTCGTCGTGACGCACGCGCTGGCCGATGAGCAGGTGGTGCCCGCGCCGGACAGCGGCAACGGGGCCGAGCAGGACGACACGCTCCTCCTGCTCTTCATGTGCTGTCATCCCGCGCTCACGCAGTCGTCGGCCATTGCGCTCACGCTGCGGGCCGTCGGCGGCCTGACGACGGCGGAGATCGCCAATGCGTTCCTCGTGCCCGAGGCGACGATGGCGCAGCGAATCAGCCGGGCCAAGCAGCTCATCAAGAAGTCCGGCGTGCGCTTCCGCATGCCCACCGACAGCGAGCGCGCGGAGCGGCTGGGCGCCGTCCTGCACGTGCTCTACCTCATCTTCAACGAGGGCTACGCGAGCAGCACGGGCCCGGACCTGCACCGCACCGACCTCTCGAGCGAAGCAATCCGGCTCACGCGCGCGGTGCACAACCTCCTCCCGCACCACGGAGAGGTCGCGGGGTTGCTGGCGCTGATGCTGCTGACCGACGCGCGGCGTCCCGCGCGGACCGGCCCGGACGGCGAGCTGATTCCCCTCGACGAGCAGGACCGAGCCCTGTGGGACGCCACGGCTATCGCCGAAGGTGTCGCGCTCATCACCGAGACCCTCTCGCGAGGCTCGATTGGCGCGTATCAGCTCCAGGCTGCGATCGCGGCCGTCCATGACGAAGCGGCACGTGCCGAGGACACCGACTGGCCGCAGGTACTGGCCCTGTACGGCCTACTGAAGCGGATGTCCGACAATCCGATGGTGGAGCTCAACCACGCCATCGCGTACGCCATGGTGCACGGGCCACGCGCCGGGCTCGAGCACCTCGAGGCGCTCGATGCGGATGGGCGCTTGAGCGGACATCACCGCCTGGAGGCCGTTCGCGCCCACCTGCTGGAGAGGGCCGGCGACCACGAGGCCGCCATCACCCACTACCGGACCGCCGCCAGCCGGACCACGAGCATCCCGGAGCAGCGCTACCTCATCGCGCGTGCTGCTCGACTTGCTGCGCAGGGTGGGTCGCCGGCTCAGCCTCCAAAAATCAGCTGAGCCGCCTGCTTCGCCCACCCGCGCCGCACCTCGAGCGCCCCGAAGTCCAGCGACACGAACGGGTCGAAGAGGCGGGGCAGCATCGCCACCAGGAAGAACGCGGACCAGACCTGCGAGAGCGCGAGGCGAAGCTGAATGTCGGCGAGGCGTTCTGAGCCGTCAGAGGCGCACCCACTGGAAGGAAATCGTGCGAAGGCGCTGGACGAGGTCCTTGCGGAACGCTTCGAGGGCCTCGGCTGAAACGCCTCCCGGGAGGGCCGCACGCGGCGAGATCGTCACTTGCTCGAGAATCCACGCAAGCGTCGAGGGCTCGACCGATGCATCCTTCCGCTCCGCATCCCGAAGAGCTTGCTCGAGGCTGAGTCCCGCATTGAGTAGCTCCCGCAGATCGACCAGGTCCTTGAGCTCGCTCCGGCTAAGCAATGTGCACACCTTGTTCGCTGCAATTTCGCGGAGAGTGTCAACCCGGACTTCACCGAACCGGGCCTTGTTCGGTTCGATGAAAGTCGCGCGGTCGATGACGAGGTCCACGACGCAGGTCTCGTCCCCACGCCGTGCCAGGCGGCGTCGGAACTCGGGGTCGGTGCTGACGCGCTCGAGTGTGGCACTGCATTCTTCTGCTGCGTGCTGAAGGCTCCGGTCGACTTCTGACAGGTCCAGCCCGGGCGCCGAGAACAGATCAAGGTCCTCGGTGCCGCGATGGCCGAAGTAGAAACCCGCGAGCGCCGCGCCTCCGGTGAGGAACATCCGCTTCTCCCTGGAGAAGAAGGCACTCAGCAGATCACTCTGGAGCGGCGTCAGCCGACTATGTCGGGAGGAGTCCATCATCCCGCCAGCCGTTCAGAAGAAACTCCCAGTACGCCCGCCTACGCCCCAGGTGCCGACGGATGTGCTCCCAGTTGTCGAGGACCTCGCGCAGCGTGACGTACCCCCACACCTCGCGGAATCTGGCCTCCCGCATGAGGCGCGCCTGCCACTGAGCGCGTGTATCCGGATCCGGGTCACGGAGCCGCTCGCGGAACTCCGCCTCGGTCACTTGCATGTCCCACAGGAACCACGGCCGCGAGCCCATGATGCAATCAACGTAGCGACTGTGCGGAGACTGCGCCACCTTCGGGTCCATCCAGCAGACCCAGGCATGGGACGGAGCGTCAGACAAAGGCAGCCGCCACCCTGCTCCCCGGCTCCTGTTTGGACGAAGCCCCCGGACTGGGCCAACATCCACAGTCTCGGGAGGAACACGGATGACGGGACTGGCGGTTCGACTCGCAGCGGTGTGCTGGATGGCGGTGGCTCTTCCTGCCCAGGCAGACACGCCGAAGGCAGCTCGCACCGCGTCCAGGAGCGAGGCCCAGAAGCTCAAGGCGCTCATCGACGAGCAGTGGCAGTGGACGCTGCGCGAGTACCCCACCTGGGCCACGGCCCTCGGTGACTCCCGGTACAACGACCGCTGGCCGGACCTGTCGCTCGAGGCCGTCGCGCGGCGCCACCAGCACGAGCGGGAGCTCCTCACACGAATCACCGCCCTCGACCGCGCGAAGCTCTCCCCCGGGGACCAGCTCAACTACGACCTCTTCGCGCTCGACGCGCGCCTGGACGTGGAGGCGCAGCGCTTCCCCTCGGAGCTGCTCCCCATCAACCAGATGGGTGGCGTGTACTCGGAGCTCGCGGACGTGGCGCAGCAGGCACCGCGGCGGAGCGTGAAGGACTACGAGGACTTCCTCCGGCGCATGCGGACGTTCCCGACGCTCGTGGAGCAGACCGTGGCGCGGATGCGCAAGGGGCTCGAGCGCGGGCTCACCCCGCCGCGCATCACCGTGCGCAGCGTCGAGGAGCTCATCCGCAACCAGGTGACCGACGAGCCCACCACGCACCCCGCGTACACACTCGTCTTCTCGGACTTCCCGTCCACCATCCCCGAGCCGGAGCGCGAGCGGCTGCGGCGCGAGGGTGCTGCGGCCGTGCGCGAGGCGGTGGTGCCGTCCCTCCGGCGCCTGCTCGACTTCTGGGTGAAGGAGTACTTCCCGAAGACGCGTGACGCCGTGGGCCTCTCCACGCTGCCGGACGGCGAGGCCTGGTACGCCTTCAACGCCCGGCGCTCCACCACCACCGCCCTCACGCCGGAGCAGATCCACCAGCTGGGACTCTCCGAGGTGGAGCGCATCCGCGCCGAGATGGAGCGGGTGATGCGCTCTACCGGCTTCAAGGGCAGCCTGCAGGAGTTCTTCCAGTACCTGCGCACCGACCCGCGCTTCTTCCACACGGACAAGGAGGCGCTGCTCGCCGCGTACCGGGACATCGCCAAGCGCATCGACCCGGAGCTGCCGAAGCTCTTCGGGACGCTCCCGCGCCTGCCGTACGGCGTGGTGCCCGTGCCCGCATACTCGGAGAAGACGCAGACCACCGCCTACTACAACTCGGGCTCGCAGCGCGCGGGGCGGCCGGGGTACTTCTTTGCCAACACGTACGAGCTCACCTCCCGCCCGAAGTGGGAGATGGAGGCGCTCACGGTGCACGAGGCGGTGCCCGGCCACCACCTGCAGATTGCGCTGGCGCAGGAGCTGGAGGGTGTCCCGGAGTTCCGCCGTCACGGCGGCTACACCGCGTTCGTCGAGGGCTGGGGCCTCTACTCGGAGTCACTGGGGCCCGAGCTCGGGCTCTACAAGGACCCGTACTCGAGGTTCGGCCAGCTCACCTACGAGATGTGGCGCGCGGTGCGCCTCGTGGTGGACACGGGGATGCACGCGAAGGGGTGGACGCGCCAGCAGGCCATCGACTTCTTCAAGGCCAACTCGAGCAAGCCCGAGCACGACATCACCGTGGAGGTGGACCGCTACATCGTGTGGCCGGGGCAGGCGCTCGCGTACAAGGTGGGCGAGCTGAAGCTCAAGGAGCTTCGCACGTGGGCCACGCGGGAGCTCGGGCCGCGCTTCGACGTGCGGCGCTTCCACGACACGGTGCTGCTCGCCGGCCCGCTGCCGCTCGAGGTGCTCGAGAAGCGCGTGCGCGAGTGGGTGGCGAGGGAGAAGGCCGGCGGGGCGTGAGCTTCATCGCGCGATTCGCGACTCCGCCCAGGGCGCGCCGCTGAGTGCGGCGTGCCGTGCGCTGACCGCGGACCGATGCTCAGGGTCGTTGAGCCCTGGCCGCCGCGGAGATGATGGAGCGCAGGCGCCGCAGCCCTTCGTCAATCCGGTCCGTCGCCACCGCACCGTAGCCGAGCACGAGTCCTGCCCGGGCGGGGCTGCCTGCGTAGAAGCGCGAGAGCGGGTACAACCCGATTCCCGCTGCCTTTGCGCGTTCGGCAACCTCGCGCTCCAGTCTCAGGCCGCCCTGGTGGAACGTCGCGCTCAGGTGGATGCCTGCCAGCGACGGCAAGGGCTGGAGCCAGTCGGCGAAGTGGCGCGTCAGCGTCTCCGCGATGCGCTCGTGCCGCGCCTGGTATTCGCGCCGCATCTTGCGGACGTGCCGGGCGAGGAGCCCCTCGTCGATGAAGCGCGCGAGCGCGGCCTGTGCCGGCCACTGGCTGTACCAGTCCGCGACGAACTTGGCCACCCGGAGCTCCCGCTGGAGCGAGGGAGGCGCGATGAGGAATCCCAGGCGCAACGCAGGGAGCATCACCTTCGAGAACGAGCCGACGTAGATGACCCGGCCGGAGCGGTCGAGGCCATGCAGCGTCTCGAGAGGACGTCCACCGAAGCGGAACTCGCTGTCGTAGTCGTCTTCGATGACCACCGCGTCCCGTCGCTTCGCCCAGTCGAGGAGAGCGTTGCGGCGCGACGGGGACATGGGCATCCCGAGCGGGAACTGATGGGAGGGGGTGACGTAGACGAGCCGCGCATCGTCCGGCAGCGCGCGCACGTCGAGCCCCTCGGCGTCGACCGGCACGCCCACGACGCGCGCACCCAGTGACTGGAACAGCTGCCGGGGCGGGGGATAGCCCGGATCCTCCACGGCAACGCATGCCCCCCGCTCGATGAGCACCCGGCCGATGAGGTCGAGCGCCTGCTGCGCACCGTGCGTGATGAGGACGTCCCCAGCGCTCGCACGCACGCCGCGCGCAACACCGACGTACCGGGCGACCGCCTCACGCAGCGCGGGGTGGCCCGCAGGCTCGTCGTACGCCGCAGTCATCGCGGATGCGCGCAGCTGGCGTGCCATCAGGCGGCGCCACGTCTCGAAAGGGAAGAGCTGCGCGTCCGGAATGCCGGCGCGGAAGTCATAGGGCGGAGGAGCTGTGACGCCGGGTGGTCCGGGCAACGTGCTCCAGATGGCCCTCGTGCGCAGCCGCACGCCTGGTGCTGGCCCCGGTGTTCTGCCCTCTGCGAGTGCAGCACCCTGGACGAAGCTGCCGGCCCGCACCTGGCCGACCAATAGGCCCTCGGCGGTGAGCCACTCGTACGCAACGCTCACCGTGTTCCGGGACACCTCGAGGCGCCGGGCGAGCTCGCGCGTGGGCGGGAGCCGTTCACCCCGCCGCAGCCGACCATCGAGGATCGCCGCGCGGAGCTCCCGGTAGATCTGCCCCGCGATATCTCGGCGGTTCTGGAGGTTGACGTGAAAGTCCATGCAGGCCTGGGCCATAGATTGGCCCAGTGACTTTCGTCAATCCTGGCTCTGTCAGAGGACCAGCGAGGAGGCATGCTGCCGGCACCTCTCACAAGGAGACCGCATGACGCACGCACACCACTCTGCTTCACGACCCGTCGACACCGAGCGCATCCCCTGGATTCCCATGGGGCGGCCCGGGCTCTCCTTCAAGCCACTCCGCTTCTTCCGCGGGGACGGCTCGATGTACCTGTTCAGAGTGGAGCCTGGAACCGTCATCCCGAGGCATCGCCACACCGGCGAGGTGCACGGGTTCAACCTCGCCGGGAGGCGAAAGCTCCTCGACACCGGGGAGGTGATTGGCCCGGGCACCTACGTCTATGAGCCGCCCGGAAACGTCGACAGCTGGATGGTCATCGGTGATGAGCCGGTCATCCTCCACATCACCATCCGGGGCGCGGTCGAGTACCTGGGAGAGGACGGCGAGGTCCTCAGTCGCGCGGAGCCGGGCGCACGGCTCGAGTCCTACCGCCGCTGGTGCGAGGAGAACGGCGCCGAGTTCCTCGCGACGTGTGAGTGACCGTCATGACCAGCGCACCGTCGACCGCATCATCGGAAGGAGTCTCGGTAGGCATGGCGCGGGGAGCACGTGTCCTGACGCTCGAGCGGTCCGGCATCCGCTACGCGCGAATCGCGCTTGGCGCTGCCTTCCTCTCCGCCGTCGCCAGCCGCTTCGGCCTCTGGACTGGAAACGTCGGTCTCGAGAGGTTCGCCGGCTTCGTGCTCTACACGGCTGAGGTGAACTCCTTCATGCCGGAGTGGGCCATCCCATTCCTCGCCTGGTCAGCCACCGCCGCCGAGCTCTCCCTCGGCATCGCACTCATCCTCGGACTCTGGCCGCGCTGGGTGGCCCTGGGGAGCGCGGTGCTGCTGGCGCTGTTCGGCACGGTGATGGCCATCTCCTTCGGACCCAAGTCTGCGCTGGACTACTCGGTGTTCTCCGCATCCGCGGGAGCGCTGTTGCTCGCACTGCGCCACGATGAGGCCGAAGGCCGCGCCCGGGACACCAGCGAACCGTGAGAAGCCCCGGGTGCGCTTCGCTTACCCGGGCTACGCTGGCTGCGCGCACAGTCAGGCTGCCAATCGCTCCAGCGTGCTCACGACGTGCAGCCACGCCGCGCTGAGCGGATCGATAAGAGCGAAGTGCCCGCAATCGGCGAGGCATCGCAGTTCCACGTCGCGATGCATGGCGACATAGGACTCCGAAATTTCCAACGGCACCACGGCATCGCGATCACCATGCAGCAGCACCGTCTTCACGGCCGGTGCACCGCGCCGACGCGGATCGAGATCCAAACGCGCACTTGGCTCCGCGCCGAGGAACGCCGCCACCGCACCACCTCCCAATCCACGCTCGTGCGCCAGCTGCAGGTCCACCACAGGCGCCAGACCGAGAGCGCCCAGCAATGATGGCGTCGCATGCGCCGTCGCCGCCAACAATGCCAGATGGCCGCCGGCCGAATGCCCTATCGCAATGACACGCCCGTTGTGCCGTCGCACGCGTGACGGTAGATGCGCCAGTGCATTCGCGACATCCATGACGCTGGCGTCTGGTTCGCCGGGAATCCTGCGATACTCGATCGCCGCCGTCGTCCATCCTGCCGCGGCGAGTGCCGACGCCATCGGTCCGGTATGATCGCGACCGTACTGCGGTCGCCAGAATCCGCCGTGCACGATGACGAGCAAGGGACGCAGCTGCGCATCGCCGCTGCCATCGCGGATGTCCACTACCTGATCGGGGTCCTCGCCGTAGGCCACTATTTCGTCCGCTGCGGGCGCGGCGCGGGTCAGGACGGATTCGTCTTCGTTCATGGGGGCCTTGGGGACAGAGACTGCGTCCTACGCTCTCACATCAGATGCTCGATCCGGATGGGCAGCTCGCGAACGCGGCGGCCGGTGGCATGAAACACCGCGTTGCTCATGACTGACCTCGTCCGCTCACCGGGCTCCGTCGAGCATCGTGAGCGCGTGCAGCACCGCCGAGCTCCCCGTTGGCAGCTCGAGGGCGTTGCATCTGACCATGCCCTCCCTCCCCCGCGGCTGCGGCCGGAGGCTCACGAGGCGGGCCCAGGCGAGGCAGGACACTTGGGCTTCACCCGGGACCAATGGAGGCGCAGCGAACCCCGCGGGTAGGAGCTGTTCCGTGCTGTCGCCCAACGAGCTGACCTCCATCATCGAGGACGTGGAGGAGGCGAAGCGCCGGGGAGCACGCGCGGCACTCGTGACCGTCGTGTTCGTCTCGGAGTCCGCGTACCGCCGCCCGGGGGCACGCATGCTCGTCCGTGACGACGGGCACGTTGCCGGTGGCGTCAGCGGAGGCTGCCTCGAGGCAGACGTGGTGCGGAGGGCGCGGGCCGCCATGCTGGAGGGACGCCCTGCGGTCGTCGGCTACGATGCGACGGATGACGAGGACGGCGGCTTCGGCGCCGGTCTCGGATGTCGTGGCGAGGTCGAGGTCCTCATCGAGCCGGCCTGGCTCGAGCGGACCGCGTTCCACCTGGCCTGTCTCCGGAGGGTGCTCACGGCACGGCAGTCGAGCGTCCTGGCGCTGCGGTTCCGCGGGCCGGAGAGCGACCTCGGGGCGTTCGCGCACTTCCTCCCTTCGGGGGAGAGCGCGTCCATCGCGGGCGGCCCCGGCACGGACCTGGCCGGCCTTCGGGAGCGCGTCACGGGCGTGCTCGAGCAGCGCTGCGGGCAGTGCGTGCCCGGCGAGGCCGCTGACGCAGGCCCCGCGGTGTCGCTCGAGTACCTGCTGCCCTTGCCCCGGCTGCTCGTGGTGGGCGGCGGGCCCGCCAGCGAGCCGCTCGCGGCCTGCGCGCACGCCCTCGGCTTCCGCGTCACCGTCGTGGACGAGCGCCCCGGCTACCTGAGCCGGAGACGGTTCCCTCGCGAGACGGCGACAAGCACGGTGGACGTTGGACACCTCGCGAGGAGGGAGGTGGACGCGCACACGGCGTGCATCGTCGCGACCCACAACCTGGCGTACGACGCGAGAGCGCTCCGGGGACTCCTGCCCAGCGCTGCTGGCTACATCGGTGTCCTGGGACCGCGGAAGCGCACCGCGCGGCTCGTGGAGCAGCTCCGCCCCGAGCTGGAGGGTGCGGCCTGCGCCTGGGAGCGGCTGTATGCGCCCACGGGGCTGGACATCGGCGCTGGCACACCCGAGCAGATTGCGCTGTCCATCCTCGCGGAGGTCCAGGCAGTCATGACGGGACGTCCGGGAGGCTCCCTGCGCAACCGCACGACGCCGATTCACGAGGATGCCTCCGACCCCGCGCGCGGGGGCGGCTCCATGTCCAGGCCGGGCCGAATCGCAGCCATCCTGCTCGCGGCGGGAGAATCGGCCCGGCT
>JAKEEX010000016.1 GCA_022616315.1 Myxococcaceae bacterium | reverse complement strand
GTGAAGGTGACTCTGGAGGCCATGGAGGTACCTGAGCCGGGGCCCGCGCAGAAGGCGGCGGTTGGTGGTGGCGGCGCGTCCTCGCAGCTCACGCTCTTTGGTGCGACGCTTCAGACCGGGCCCAACTCGGAGCGCGACGGTGCGCGGGTGGACCGCGTGGTGCCGGGGTCACCGTTCTCCGATGCGGGACTGCTTCCGGGGGATGTCGTCGTTCGGGTGGGGGAGCGGGACGTTCGCGGTACCGAGGGCCTTACCGCTGCGCTGGAGAAGGTTTCCGCGGGGGCGACCGTTCACCTCTCCGTCCGGCGCGGTGAGCAGGTGGTGGAGCTCCCGTTCCGGAAGCCTTGAGGGGTGGAGTGCGGGTGACACAACCCCCTCACCCTTTCCCTCTCCCAGGGGGAGAGGGGGGATTGGTGGGTGGGTCGTTGGTTGGGTTGGTGGGGGGGTTCGTCGGGGGGACGAGTGGATGGACCAGGCGACGCGCGAGGTGCTTGAAGGCTCCGAGCCACAGCTCCGCCTCCCTTGGCGAGAGGCGCGCGCGCTGGAGCGCCTGCACCAGCTCGTTGACCATCGCGTCGGGCCCTCGCGGGTTGAGGAAGTCCACCTCCAGGAGCACCTGCCGCATCCACCCCTCGAGCGCCTGGAGCAACCCGAGCGACGCGCCCGGGGGCTCGATGGCGGCGGGTGCAGCACGGCCTTCCCGCGCGCAGAGGTAGAGGAGCACCGTGGCCGCCTGGGCCAGGTTCATGGAGGGCTGGACGTCGCTCGTGGGGATGACGAGCGCGTCCTGGCACCGCATCAGGTCCTCGTCGGACAGGCCACGCCGCTCGCCTCCGAGCACGAGCGCCACCGGGCCACGGGCCGACTCCTGCGCCAGCCGAGCCACGGCCTCCTCCGGGGTCAGGGTCCGCCTCCCCCGGAGGTGGCTGCGCGAGGTGGTGCCCACTGCGTACACCATCCCCTCCACGGCCTCTCCGAGGCTTCCACAGACCCGCGCGCCTTCGAGCACCTGCTCGCCCCGGACCGCCAGCCTCCCGGCAGTCTCGAGGTCCTGTGTCACAGGTTCGGAAAGTACCAGGCGTGTGAAGCCGAAGTTGGCCATCACCCGTGCCACGGCCCCGAGGTTTTCCGGGGACTGCGTCTGGTGGAGCACGACGGTCAGGTTTTCCCCGGGACCCATCCACCGGAGTTTAGCTTTCCGGTCCACGGGGCGATCTGTATAGTGCCCGGGATGCCGCGCCTTCTTCCGGTGCTCGCGCTGGTGCTGACCGTCGCCGCCTGTGGTGGCGGCGGTGCTCCTTTGCGCACGCCCATGACGGCCCAGCAGGCGCTCCTCCTGCCGCCCGAGCAGCTGGAGTTCGAGGCTCCCGCCCTGCGGCAGGAGCTGTTCCGCGAGCTGTCCGCGCTGTCTCTCAGGGAACAGGGGCGGTCCGTGGAGAGCCCGGTCCTCTTTCCCCTGGGGGTGGATGGGGCGCTCGTGGCGGCGCCGGGCCTGGAGCCGCGGCACGACCTGCTGCAGGCCCCGGACGCAGGGGCCCCCCTGGCGCTCACGTTCGACGGCAGCGGCGAGCGCTGGCCGGAGGACCGACGGGAGAGCCTGCAGGGCCTTTCCGAGCGGGAAGCGGCGGAGCTCGTGGCGCGAACGCTGCTCATCCACTGGGGCGTGACCGCCACCGGGCCGGTGCAGGTGGACCGGGCTTCCGGGGCGCCCTACGCGGCCGCCTACCTGGACGGCATCCTTCGCATCAACCCGGCTCTGCTCTACCTGGCCACGTCCCAGGGGCCTGGAAGCACGCAGCCGTAGCGGGAAGGGCCCTGTCGGGGTACTCCTCCGACATGGACCTCTCCAAGCTCCACGCGCAGCTTCCGCACACGCTCCAGGGCACGGACTTCCCGACTCTCGGCACGCGCTACCAGGGCAAGGTGCGCGACGTCTACGCGAAGGGGGACCGGCTGGTGCTCGTCGCCACGGACCGTCTCTCCGCGTTCGACCGCATCCTCACCACCCTCCCGTTCAAGGGCGAGATCCTCAACCGCCTGGCGAACTTCTGGTTCGAGAAGACGAAGGACGTGGTGCCCAACCACGTGCTGGAGGTTCCAGACCCCAGCGTCACCGTGGCGCGCGCGTGTGAGCCCATCCGCGTGGAGATGGTGGTGCGCGGCTATCTCACGGGAAGCCTCTGGCGGGACTATCTGAAGGGACAGCACGGGGTGTACGGCGTCCCCATTCCCGACGGGATGAAGAAGGACCAGGCGTTCCCCTCCCCCATCCTCACGCCCGCCACCAAGGCAGAGGTGGGCGAGCACGACGAGCCCATCAGCGCCGAGGGTCTCGTCGCCCGCGGGCTGACCAGCCGCCGTGACTGGGAGCGCATGAGCGAGGCGGCGCTCGCGCTCTTCCAGGCGGGACAGGCCTGGGCGAAGAGCCGCGGCCTCCTGCTCGTGGACACCAAGTACGAGTTCGGAAAGGTGGGGGACACGCTCTACGTCATCGACGAGATTCACACCCCCGACTCCAGTCGCTACTGGGTGGCCGGGGAGTACGCCGGGCGCTTTGGACAGGGCAGCGACCAGCGGATGCTGGACAAGGAGAACCTGCGTCAGTGGCTCATCAAGGAGCGCGGCTTCATGGGGGAGGGCGAGTCCCCCACCATCCCGGACGACGTGCGGGTGGACCTCGCGAGCAAGTACGTGGCGGCCTACGAGACCATCACGGGCGCACCGCTCGCGCTCGAGGTGGGGCCGGTAGCGTCGCGCATCGAGCGGAACTTGAAGGCGGCTGGGTTGCTCTGAGGCGCGGTGGTGTGAGGGTGCGCGTTGACGGCCCCTCACCCTTCCCCTCTCCCCGAGGAGAGGGGTTCTTCAGTGCCTCCGGCCGAACACGCGCTGGAAGATGTCCTCCACGTGGCGCACGTGGTAGCCGGGCGAGAAGCACTCCTCGATCTCCGCGGGCTTCATCTTCTGCAGGAGCTCCGCGTCCTGGAGCAGCGCGTCCTTGAACGAGACCTTCTCCTCGTACATCCGCATCGCGTTGCGCTGGACGATGACGTAGGCCGCCTGCCGGTCCATGCCCCGCCGCGCGAGCTCGAGGAGCAGCCGCTGGCTGTTCACCACCCCGCCCAGGAGCTCGAGGTTCTTCTGCATCTGCTCCGGGTAGACGCGCATGGACTCCACCAGGCCTGCGAAGCGGTGGAGCATGAAGTCCGCAAGGATGGTGGCGTCCGGCCCGATGACGCGCTCCACGGAGGAGTGCGAGATGTCGCGCTCGTGCCACAGCGCCACGTCCTCCATGGCGCTCACCGCGTAGCCGCGCAGCAGGCGCGCCAGGCCCGTCAGGTTCTCGCTGAGGATGGGGTTGCGCTTGTGGGGCATGGCCGAGCTGCCCTTCTGCCCCGGGGTGAAGGGCTCCTCCACCTCGCGCACCTCGGTGCGCTGCAGGTGGCGGATCTCCACCGCGAACTTCTCGAGGCTCGCGCCGAGGAGCGCAATCGACGTGAAGTACTCCGCGTGCCTGTCCCGCTGCACCACCTGGCTCGAGGCGGGCGCGGGCGTGAGGCCCAGGGTGCGGCAGGCGCGCTCCTCCACGCTGGGAGGGAGGTGCGCGAAGGTGCCCACCGCGCCGCTCACCTTGCCCACCGACACCACGTCGCGCGCGTGCACCAGGCGCACGCGGGCGCGCCTCAGCTCGTCGTACCAGATGGCCAGCTTGTGCCCGAAGGTGATGGGCTCGGCGTGGATGCCGTGGCTGCGGCCCATCATCACCGTCTTCTGGTGCTCGAAGGCGCGCTTCCCCACCGCGGCCATCACCCGGTCCACGCCCTGGAGGATGAGGTTGGCCGCGTCCCGGAGCGTCATCCCGAGCGAGGTGTCCAGCACGTCCGAGGACGTCATGCCCAGGTGCAGCCACCGGGCCGAGGACCCGATGCGCTCCTCCATGAACGTGAGGAACGCAATGACGTCGTGCTTCGTGGTGCGCTCGATCTCCTCGATGCGCGCCGAGTCCGCCGGCGTGAAGTCCCCCGCCTTCGCCCGGCAGTCCGCGAGCGCCTCCGCGGGCGCGATGCCCTCGGCCACCATGCCCTCGAGCGCCGCGAGCTCCACGTCGCGCCAGCGGCCGTAACGGGCCTCGTCGCTCCAGAGCGACACCATCTCCTTGCGTGAATAGCGGGGAATCATTGCGACACCCTTCGTCGAGCCGTGTGCACCCCGCCTTGCCACGGACGCCCCCCGAGGTCCACCGTCACGTGGGGCCGAGTCGGATGTCCGGCGGCGGAGGCTGCAACGAAGGAGCCGGGGACGCACGGTGCACGAACACCCGGCCGGCGATGACCCCGGCCGCCACGCCGGCGAGCGCGAGCAGCAGCATCCACACGTACGGGCGCGGCACCCCCCGGGCCATCGCCCCCGCCGCCATCACCGGCGTCATCAGGCGCACCGCGAGGAGTGCGCCGCGGTGGCCCACGGGGAGCTCGAGCACCTCGGTCCGTCCACGCCGCTCCGCGGGCCAGGCTTGCACCGCGGGTGCGTCAGGGACGTGCTCCCACGGAACCTCAGGGGACGAGGACCGCCCCGAGGGCGCCTCGTCGGGGACCGGCGGCGGTGGTCTCTCCTCCGCGACGCCCCAACCCTCCGGCGGAGGAATGGTCTGCGTGGGCTCCTCGTCGCCCGGCACGGGAGGAGGGGGCGGGCGCCGTGTGGACGCGGAGGGCCTCCGCAGGATGGCCGTGAGCTCTGCGAGGAGCTCGCCCGGGCTCCTCGGGCGGACGAACGCGTTCGGGTGCCGCGCGAGCTTGAGGAATCCTTCTGCCTCCCGCGGAAGCACCGCGTGTCCACGC
>JAKEEX010000894.1 GCA_022616315.1 Myxococcaceae bacterium | reverse complement strand
CTCCGAGCAACACGAGCGGACCGAGCGCGTGCGTCGTCACCCGCTCCCACGCCACACGCACATCCTCCGGGAGGTGCGCCAGGTCGTCGAGGCGCGCGTTCGTCCTGAACGTGTGGCCGAAGTGATGGCGGGCGTGGAGCCGGAAGAGGGTCCGGAGGATTCGCTCCCCCACCACGCCCGCACCGAGGGGCACCAGCGCGAGAAGGAGGCGCCGCGAGGCCCCGGTGCGGACGCACGCCAGTCCGACCTCGCCCGCGAGCGCCAGGCCGAGCAGAGGGCCGGAGGCGGTGGACGTCCAGCAGGCGAGGCACACGAGGAGCGCAGCCCCCGCTCCCGTCACGAGCCGGCGCCGGCGCGGTGCGCCGTCATCGAGCGTACCCACGAAGGCGCGGAGCGCTCCCCACGCGAGAAAGAGCAGCGTCAGCTGCCAGCCGTAGGGATGGCCGATGGAGAAGACGAAGTCGTGGACGAGCGGTGCGAGGAGCACCACGGCCCCGAAGCTGGCGGCGAGCCACACCCCCGCCACCCGGTGGAGGCGCCACAGGGCGAGACACCCCGCGAGCACCCACACGGCCTGCGCAGCGGCCAGGCGCTCCGGTGTCCAGTGCAGGCCGAGCACGGCGCGCGCCGCCTGGCCCAGCATCCATGGCCACGCTCCGAGCCGGTCCTGACCATAGTAGTAGAGGCGGAAGGCGTCGAAGACCGGGTCGTTCACCTGCAGCACCGGGATGGCGGCGTCGGAGTGCCAGTCCATCACCAGTCCCCCGGACGGGTGGAGACGACCGAGCGTCAGTGCCACCAGCGCGCCCCAGGCCGCGAGCACCGCCGCCGCGCCGAGCCACCTCCACCCGCTGCCCACCTTCTCCTCGTGCATGGAGGGGCGTCTTACCCACTCTCCCGAGGTGCCTCCAGTCGGCTGCGCGTGCCCGCCTGCTCCCCCTTCACCACTCCAGGTTCGTCGCAGGGGCCCCAGCTCCGCCCATGCGTGACGCCGAAGCAACGTGCCCAGTCAACCTCCGCCCCTCGGGGACCGCCTGCGCCGGTGGCGGAGGGCCGGCGCGGTCAGTGCTGCGAGCCAGACCAGCGGGAGGGACGACGCCTGGTTGCAGCCACCTGGACGCGACCGGGACGGCTCCTCGCCCTCCGGCACGTCCCTGTCCGTCCCCTGGGGCGTCCCGTCAGATGGAGACTCGACGAGTGGAAGCTCCTCCTCGCCAATGAAGAAGGGAGCATCGCTCACGTCGGACACCGCCCCGTTCGCGGCACTGACGACACGCACCAGGGCCCAGACGCCCGGCAGAGGTGGGACGCGCCAGGAGAGGGGCAGCGCGCTGTCGAGCGCGGAGCCGATGGGGACCCAGGTGG
>JAKEEX010000152.1 GCA_022616315.1 Myxococcaceae bacterium | reverse complement strand
GCGGAGAAGCCGCACATGGGGAAGAGCGCGTTGCCCTTCATGTAGAGCACCACCGGGTGCGCGCGGGTCTCCTCGTCGAAGCGGGCCTTCAGCTCCGGGCTCAGCATGTCTCTCTCGTCCTCTCTGTGCGTGATGTTCAGCGCCCGGCGGCCTTCTGCCACTGCTCGGGCGAATAGGTCTTCAGCGCCAGCGCGTGCAGCTCCCCCGTCTGGAGGAGGTCCTGCAGCGGCGTGTACACGATGCGGTGCTGCTCCACGGTGGACTTCCCCGTGAACGCGGAGCTCACCACGAGCGCCTCGAAGTGGTCCCCCGTTCCCGTCGTATCCCGGAACTCCACCCGGCTCCCGGGAGGCAGCGCGCCGAGGAGCCGCTCCTCCAGCTTCTTTGGATCCAGCATCAGTTCAGCCCCTTTCCCGCAGCGAGGAGGCCCGGGTCCACACCCATGACGCGCAGCGTGCGCTCCCACAGCTGGGTCGGGTCGCTCTCGAGCAGCGCCCGGGGCGAGGCCTCCGTGTAGAGCCAGGAGCCGCGGCGCATCTCCTCCTCCAGCTGCCCCCTCCCCCACCCCGCATACCCGAGGCAGAAGCGCACGTGGGCCTCCGCGTCGACGAGGAGCGGCCCCAGGGCCTCCAGCGTCACGCTGAGGAAGAGCCCGGGCACCACCTCCGTCTTCTCGCCAAGCACCGCGCGGTCGTGCAGCACGAAGCCACGGTGGGTCTCCACGGGACCGCCGAGGTAGACGGCCTGCTCCCCGCGCGCGGGCAGGATGTCGAGCGACTGCCCCTCGGCCAGCTCCTTGAGGGTGATGGGCGCCAGCCGGTTCACCACGAGGCCCATCGCTCCGCTCTCTCCATGCTCGAGCATCAGCACGACCGCCCGGTGGAAGTGGGGGTCGTCGAGCTGGGGCATCGCCACCAGGAGGCCCGGGGCAACGCTCTGGAGGGGAGAGAGCATCGGGAATGAGACTATGCTTCAGAAGGGCCGCCCCGCGCGCCCCCAATTCCACGTCTGTCTGCGGAGGTCAGTGCCAGGCGGTGTGGCTGCAAGTGAGCGCCCGCGCGAGCTCGTCGGGCATCACCGGCTTGCTGATGAAGAGGTCCGCGCCCACGCCCTTGCACGTGCGCGCCATGGAGGCGTCCCCGAGCGCGCTGATGCCGATGAGCAGCACGTCCGGAATCCGCTCGCGCAGGCGCGTCATCAGCGCCGCGCCGCTCCGCCCGGGCAGGAACACGTCCACGATGGCCGCGTCCACCTTGCGGCGCTTCGCCACGAACTCCCCCTCCTCCGCGCTGCCCACGGGCACGCTGTCGTAGCCCCAGTCGGAGAGCAGCTCCACGAGCAGGTCGCGCTGGGCCGGGTCGTCCTCCACCACGAGCACGCACCGGCGCACGGCCTGGGTCCGCGGGGTCTGCTGCTCCTGCCGCAGGCGCTCCTCGTGGAGGTCGGTACGAACCTGGGTCTCCGTCGTCATGAGCGCTGCCTCCTGGACCCCTGAAGGGTCCTGGGGTCAACCCCGTCCACCGCGAGGGCGATTCCGCTCCGTGGCGAGCTCATCCCCTCCCGGTCCGGGTGGACGAGCGGGGGCCCGGTGGCTCTCCGGGCCCCTGCCAGGAACGACGTCAGCTCGCCGCGCCCGCGGCCTCGGTGGCGGCCTGCGGCGCAGCGGGCTTCTTGAAGAACTCCTCGGGCTTCTCCAGCAGCAGCGCCTCGCGGAGCACCTCGTCCACGAACTCCACGGGCACGATGCGCAGCGCCCTGCGGATGTTCCTCGGGATGTCCCTCAGGTCCTTCGTGTTGGCCTTGGGGATGAGGACCGTCTTGATGCCCGCGCGGTGGGCGGCGAGCGTCTTCTCCTTCAGGCCACCGATGGGCAGCACCCGACCGCGCAGGGTGATCTCCCCCGTCATCGCCACGTCCCTGCGCACCGGGATGCGGGTGAGCGCGGACACCAGCGCGGTGCACATCGTCACGCCGGCGGAGGGGCCGTCCTTCGGGATGGCACCCTCCGGCAGGTGGATGTGGATGTCCGAGTTCTCCGCGAAGCGCGGGCTGATGCCGAAGCGCTCCGCGCGGCTGCGGACATAGGAGAGCGCGGCCTGCGCGGACTCCTGCATCACCTCGCCCAGCTTGCCGGTGATGATGAGCTTGCCCTTGCCCTGCATCACCGTGGCCTCGGTGGTGAGGATCTCCCCGCCCATCTCCGTCCACGCCAGCCCCGTCACGATGCCCACCTGGTCCTCGCGCTCCGCCTCGCCGTGGCGGAAGCGGGGCGTGCCCAGGTAGCGGAAGACGTCCTTGCTCGTGACGCGGATGTCACGCTTGCCGTTGCGGATGACGTCGCGTGCCACCTTGCGGAACACCGCGCCGATCTCGCGCTCCAGCGAGCGCACGCCGGACTCGCGCGTGTAGCGGTTGACCACCGTGCGCAGCGCCTTCGGGGTGAAGGTGACCTTGATGTCCGACAGGCCGTTGGCCTCCTGCTCCTTCGGCAGGAGGTAGCGCCGGGCGATGGCCATCTTCTCCGCCTCGGTGTAGCCGGCGATGCGGATGACCTCCATACGGTCCTGGAGCGGACCGGGGATGGAGTGCATGGTGTTGGCCGTGCAGATGAACATCACCTTGGACAGGTCGTAGTCGACGTCCAGGTAGTGGTCGTTGAAGTTGTGGTTCTGCTCGGGGTCCAGCACCTCCAGGAGCGCGCTCGACGGATCGCCCCGGAAGTCCGTGGACATCTTGTCGATCTCGTCCAGGAGGAAGACCGGGTTGTTGCTGCCCGCCTTCTTCAGGGACTGGATGAGCTTGCCGGGCATCGCGCCGATGTACGTGCGCCGGTGGCCGCGGATCTCCGCCTCGTCGCGCACGCCGCCCAGGGACAGGCGCACGAACTTGCGGTTGGTCGCCTTGGCGATGGAGCGCGCGAGGCTCGTCTTGCCCACGCCCGGCGGCCCCACGAGGCACAGCACCGGCCCGCGCAGCTTCTTCACCAGCGACTGCACCGCCAGGTACTCGAGGATGCGCTCCTTGGGCTTCCTCAGCCCGAAGTGGTCATCGTTCAGGACCTTCTCCGCCTCGGCCACGTCCAGCCGGTCCTGGGTCTCCTCGTACCAGGGCAGCGTGATGATCCAGTCGATGTAGTTGCGGACGACGGTGGCCTCCGCGCTCATGGGGCTCATCATCCGGAGCTTCTTGAGCTCCTTCTTGACCTTGAGCGTGGCCTCCTTGCTCATCTGCTTGGACTTGAGCTTCTCCTCGATCTCCTGGATCTCGTTCTTGAACTCGTCCCGCTCGCCGAGCTCCTTCTGAATGGCCTGCATCTGCTCATTCAGGTAGTACTCCTTCTGGGTCTTCTCCATCTGCTTCTTGACCCGGGAGCGGATCTTCTTCTCGACCTGGAGGATCTCGATCTCCCCCTGCATCAGCTCGTAGAGCTTCTCGAGCCGCTTGGCGGGGGACTCCGTCTCCAGGAGGGCCTGCTTGTCGTTCAGCTTGAGCGACAGGTGGGCCACGATGGTGTCCGCGAGGCGCGCCGGGTCATCGATGCTGGAGACCTGCATCAGCATCTCCGGCGGGATGCGCTTGTTGAGCTTGACGAAAGCCTCGAAGACCGAGTGCACGCTGCGCACGAGGGCCTCGAGCTCGACGCTCTTCTCCACGGACTCGTCGACGTCCTCCACCTCCACGGTGAAGAAGGCCTCGGTGCCGACGAAGCGGCTGAGCCGGGCGCGTCGCACGCCCTCCACGAGCACCTTGACCGTGCCGTCCGGCAGCGGGAGGAGCTGGATGACGTGCCCCACCGTGCCGAAGTGGAAGATGTCGTCGGGAGCGGGGTCGTTGGTCTTCGCCTTCTTCTGGGCGGCGAGGACGATGAGCGCCTTGTCGTCCGGGCCCTTGTGGGCCATGGCGTCCTTCAATGCGGCGATGGACTTCTCCCGCCCCACGAACAGGGGCACCACCATGTGGGGGAAGACCACGATGTCGCGCAACGGAAGCAGCGGGATGGCCTGGGCCTTCTTCGCTGCGTCCTTCCGGTCATCTCGGCCAAAGAACATGTGCTCGTCACCTGCCGGAGCGGCCGGGAAGTCCGGCGTGCGCCCCCCGTGGGAGAAAGCCCCGGGACGGGCACGCCTGGTTGCCCTT
>JAKEEX010000151.1 GCA_022616315.1 Myxococcaceae bacterium | reverse complement strand
CGCCAGGGAGAGGCCACTCTCGCGAGCCAGCGCCTCCACCGTGCGCTCCCCCTGCGCGAGCAGCTCCACCAGCTCCAGCCGGTGGGGGTTGCCCAGCGCCTTCCCGATGCGTCCGAACTGCCCGTACAGCGCGTCCTTGAATTGGCGGTTGCCCATGGTTTGCTCAAGAAATCGATTGAGTATTTGAATAGACCCGCAGCGGGGCCACGTCAAGGCGGACCGCGGTCGCGGATGCCGCGGGGGGCCGCTCGCCTGCTAGGGTGCCTGCGGTCTCTCCGCTTCAGATGGGTGACGCCCCGGAACCTTCGGGGCATTGCCTGGAGGCAACCGTGGTGCGAATGGTCTCACCGCAGGAGCGAGACGAGCATCGCCACTGGCACGCGCTGCACGCGGCGGAGGCCGTCGCGGCCATCGAGTCGGACGCCACCTCCGGGCTCTCGCTCGACGAGGCGCGGCGCCGGCTCGAGCGCTTCGGCCCCAACGCCCTCCCTGAAGCCAGGCGGCGCACCCTGGCGGCGGTCTTCCTGGGGCAGTTCAAGAGTCCCCTCATCTACCTTCTCCTCGTCGCCGCGCTCATCGCGCTCGTGCTCGGCCACAGGAGCGACGCGGCGGTCATCTTCACCGTCGTCCTGCTCAACGCCCTCATCGGGGCGTTCCAGGAGGGGCGGGCCGAGCGGGCCCTGGAGGCCCTCCGGAAGCTCGCGACGCACAGGGCCCGCGTGGTCCGGGAGGGGCAGGAGCGCATGGTCGAGGCGCGGGAGGTCGTCCCCGGAGACGTCCTGCTCCTCGAGGCCGGCGACGCCATTGCCGCGGACGCGCGCCTCCTCGGTGGCGCTGCGCTCCAGATTGCGGAAGCCGCCCTCACCGGCGAGTCGGTGCCGGTCGCCAAGTCTCTCCTTCCCCTCGCCCCGGACACGCCGCTCGCGGACCGGCGAAACATGCTCTACGCGGGCACCCACGTCACCGCGGGGCGGGCACGCGCCGTGGTGGTCGGCACGGGTCTGGCCACGGAGATTGGCCACATCGCCACGCTCGCCGAGACGGCGAAGGAGCCGATGACGCCGCTCGAGCGCCGCGTGGCGCAGTTCGGCCGCTACGTCATCGGCGCTGCGGGAGCGACGTTCCTCCTCGTCGTCGCCATCGGGCTCCTGCGCAGCGTCCCGATGGGCCAGATCCTCATGGTCGGCATCAGCCAGCTCGTCGGCGTGATTCCGGAGGGCCTGCCCGTGGCGATGACGATCGCGCTCGCCGCCGGCGTCCAGCGGATGGCCCGCCGCAGAGCCGTCGTCCGCCGCCTGGCCGCCGTCGAGACCCTGGGCTCCACCACGGTCATCTGCAGCGACAAGACGGGCACGCTCACGAGGAACGAGATGACCGTGACGGCGCTCTTCCTCCCGGATGGGCGGGAGCTGACCGTCACGGGCACCGGCTACGCGCCGGTCGGGAAGCTCCTCGAAGGTGCTCGCGAGGTTGACCCGGCCCGCGACGAGGGGCTGCGCGCGCTGCTCGAGGCGGGGGCCCTGTGCAACGACGCCCAGCTCCAGTGGCCCGGGGAGGCACCGCCGCAGTGCAAGACCCTCGGTGACCCCACGGAGGTGGCGCTCCTCACCCTCGCCATCAAGGGAGGCGCCATCCCGGAGGAGCTTCGCGCCCGCTTCCCCCGTCGCGCAGAGATTCCATTCGACCCGTCCACGAAGATGATGGCCACGCAGCATGAGACGCCTACAGGCCCGCGTGTGGTCCTCAAGGGCGCCCCCGAGGCTGTGCTGGAGCTGTGCCGCGCCGCCCGGCGGAACGGAGTCGACGCGCCACTGGACGAGGACGCCCGCCGTGAGCTGCGCGCAGCCGCCGACCGCATGGCGGCCGGGGCCCTGCGTGTGCTCGCGGTCGCCATCGTGGAGGGCGCAGAGATCGACGGTCGGGCTGGCTTCTCGGCCTTCCGCGACCGGGCGACGTTGCTCGGGCTGGTGGGGCAGATCGACCCACCTCGCCCGGAGGTGAAGGACGCGGTCGAGCGATGCCGCGCCGCGGGCATCAAGCCGGTCATGGTGACCGGTGACCACAAGGCGACCGGCCGCGCCATCGCCAGGGCCCTCGGCATCGCCAACGAGGGCGACGTGGCGGTGGACGGGCGCGAGCTCGAGCAGATGACCGACGTCGAGCTGGCCGACCGCATCGAGGACATCTCCGTCTTCGCGCGCGTCCACCCGGCCCAGAAGCTCCGCATCGTGGATGCGTACCAGAAGCGGAACGAGGTCGTGGCCATGACCGGAGACGGCGTCAACGACGCGCCGGCGCTCGTCAAGGCCGACGTCGGTGTCGCCATGGGCATCACGGGCACCGAGGTGGCGAAGGAGGCGGCCAAGATCGTCATCGCCGACGACAACTTCGCGACCATCGTCGCGGCCGTCGAGGAGGGGCGCGTCGTCTACCGCAACATCAAGAAGGCCGTGCTGCTGCTCTTCTCCACGTCGGCCGCCGAGGTGCTGGTCCTCCTGCTGGCGATGCTGCTCGGCTATCCGCCGCCGTTCGCCGCCGTCCAGATCCTCTGGAACAACCTGGTGACCGAGGGCGTCATCACCGTCAACCTCGTCATGGAGCCTCCGGAGGGCGACGAGATGGGACAGAGGCCCATCTCCCGCGACGAGCCGCTCCTGACCCGCGCGCTGCTGACGCGGATGGGGCTCATGGCGCCGGCCATCGTGGTCTCCACGCTCGGCTGGTTCATCGTGCGGACCGCGGAGGGCGTCCCCGAGGCCCAGGTCCGGACCGAGACGTTCACCCTGCTCGCCATCTGCGAGTGGTTCAACGTCCTCAACTGCCGCTCGGAGCAGCGGTCCGCCTTCGGGCTGGGGCTCTTCAGGAACCCCTGGCTCCTCGGAGGCCTCGTCGTGGGGAACCTCCTCCAGGTCGCCGTCGTCTTCTGGACGCCCCTCGGGCGCATTTTCCACACGGTGCCGTTCAGCCTCACGGAGGCCGTCGAGCTCGCCATCGTGGGCAGCCTGGTCCTGTGGGTGGAGGAGGGGCGGAAACTCATCGTGCGAAGGCGCGCTACCCGCCTCGGGCGCGCAGGGTTTCCACCGGCACCGTCGCGCGCGCCGCCGCGGCCTGCCGGGCGCGCTCCCAGAGGCTGAAGAGCCCCATTCCTGCCCAGAGGGCGACCCCGAAGAGGAGCGCGGAGCGCGTCCCCGAGCCGAGCGCGGTGAGCGCCGGACCGGGGCAGTACCCTGCGAGGCCCCAGCCCACGCCGAAGAGCGTCGCGCCCGACACGAGCCGCCCGTCCACCTGCATCTTGCCGAGGACCGGGAAGGAGGCGGCCAGCACCGGCGCCTTCCGCCGCAGGATGAAGCGCCGCGCCACCGCGTGCACCGCGAGCGCTCCACCCATGACGAAGGCCAGCGAGGGG
This sequence comes from Myxococcaceae bacterium, assembly GCA_022616315.1. Taxonomy (GTDB): domain Bacteria; phylum Myxococcota; class Myxococcia; order Myxococcales; family Myxococcaceae; genus JAKEEX01. The sequence continues at coordinate 14,229 of JAKEEX010000151.1, read as the reverse complement.
TCCCACGCCCCGGCCACGTCCAGGAAGCCCAGCACCTTGTCCGGGTCCGTCATTCCGGCCAGCCCCAGCCCCAGCGCGAAGAGGAGCCCCGCCACACCTGCAGAGACGCTTGCCTTCACTGCACACCTCCCAGGACGTGACGCACGACGAAGACGGTCAGGGCCCCTGCCGCCATGAAGGTGAGGGTGGCCACCAGCGAGCGCGTGCTCCCCCGCGCCAGCCCGCAGACGCCGTGGCCGCTGGTGCAACCGTTGCCCAGTCGGGTCCCGAAGCCCACCAGCAGCCCCGCCACCACCAGCAGCGCCGGAGAGACGACCGCGCCCCTGCCGAAGACACCGGGCGCAAAGGCCGCCAGCAACACGCCGCCGGCGACCAGTCCGCCCACGAAGGCCAGCCGCCAGCCGGCCTCCCCGCGCGCGGGGAAGAAGAGCCCGCCGGCGATGCCGCTGATGCCGGCGATGCGGCCGTTGAGCAGCAACAGCAGCGCTGCGCTCAGGCCGATGAGCGCGCCGCCCAGGAGGGAAGCAACGAAGGGATGCACCATTTCACACCTCGGTGAGACGAGATTCACAGCGGAGTTCGGTTGCACGGCCCCCTCACCCTGTCCCTCTCCCAGTGCGAGAGGGAGCAGTGAGGGAGAGGGGGCAGTGAGGGCGACGCTTCAGGGGGAGCGGAGGTTCGAGGATGCCCGCGCACGCTGGGCGCGACGGATGCCCAGCGCGACGCTCGCCCCCACCACCACCGTGCCGAGCACGCCCGCGACGAGGCCGGCAGACGGGGACGGGAGCGCCAGGAGAGAGGACATCTCGCGCGCGAAGATGAACAGGCCGAGCGCCACCACGAACCACGCGAAGGCGCGACGCAGGGTCTGCGGCGAGAGGCCCCGCCCCAGGCGCGCCCCGAGGAGCGAGCCGAGGATGGACGCCGCCGACATTCCACCGGCCACCGCCCAGTCCAGCGGCACCCCCGCGAGCTGCGTGCTCACGAGGCCCGCCGTGGAGTTGAGGGTGATGACGAGCAGGGACGTGGCCACCGCCTCGGCCATCTCCAGCCCGCCGAGCAGCGCCAGCGCCGGCACCACCATGAAGCCGCCGCCCGCCCCCACCAGGCCCGTCAGCGCGCCCACGCCCAGACCGTCGCGCGCGACGCGCAGCAGGCGTCGGGTGCGAGGCACTTCCTTCGGGGCCTCGCCCGGCTGCGGTACCTTGCGCGGCCGCAGCATGGCGAAGGCGGTCGCGAGAATCATCGCCGCGAAGACCACCAGCAGCAGCCCCTGGGGCACGAGCTTCCCCAGCCTGCCGCCCACCAGCGCCCCCGCCATGCCGGCCGCGCCGAAGAAGAGCCCCTGGCGCCAGCGCACCCGGCCCGCGCGCGCGTGCGTGAGCGCACCCACCAGGCTCGTGGCCCCCACCACCACCATGGACGTGGCGATGGCGCTCCGGGGCGGAAGCCCCAGCACGTAGACGAGGATGGGCACCGTGAGGATGGAGCCGCCACCGCCCAGGAGGCCCAGCGAGACGCCCGTCACCAGCGACAGCAGGCTCGCCCACAGCAGCGTCATACCCGGCCCTCCTCGACGGTGACGGCGAGCAGGTCGCGCACGCGCCGCACGAGCGCCTCGGCGCCGGGACGCTCCTGGAGTGAGGCGAGCACCGCGTGCAGCCCCGCGAGCGTGGGGCGCTCGAAGGGGGCCCCCGCCTCGGCGAAGAGGGCCTCGCAGGCGGCGGGTGCGAGCGGCCCCGTCAGCGCGCGGATGCCCTCGCACAGCACGTCCCGCACCTGGGCCGGGCTCGCGCGAGAGGTGCTGCCGGGTCCCTCCACCGACAGTCCCATCTCGCGCACCGCGAGCATGCCGCCGTCCAGGTTGTACAGCCGGGTGAAGCCGCGGACGGCGAGCTGGCGCGCGGCATTCATCGAGCGCGCACCGGAGCGGCAGATGAGGAGGAGCGGCGCCTCGCGCGGCCAGGTCTCCGCCGCGTGCGGCAGAGCTCCCAGCGGGACGAGCTCGGCGCCCGGAAGACGCCCGAGGACCCCCTCGAACTCCGCCGGCTCGCGCACGTCGATGCGGCGCGCATCCGGAGGCAAGTGGGAGAGCGACTCGGGGGTGATTTGGACGATGCCTGACATGGAGACCTCGGATGGCATGGGTGACGTCACACCGCCAGCGTCGCCGGCAGCTGGCCGCAGGCGCGGTTCGCGGGGACGGCGATGTCGAGCTTCTTCGGCTTCGGCAGCCCCAGGCTCTCCATCAGCTGGACGAAGGCCTGCGCGTCCTTCCCCACGAGGCGCGGGTTGTGGCGCTTCTCCTCGCCGATGGTGGTGACGGTGCGTCCCTTGTAGTCGTGGGCGGGGTAGACGAACGTCCCGTCCGGCAGAGCGAAGAGGACGCGGGTGATGGAGTCGTACAGCTGGCGCGCGTCCCCGTTCTGGAAGTCCGTGCGGCCGCAGCTGCGGACGAGGAGCGCATCCCCGGTGAAGGCGCGGTCGCCCAGGAGGTAGCTCACGCTGTCGTCCGTGTGCCCTGGCGTTGCCAGCACCTTCACCTCGAGGCCGCCCACCCTCACCACGTCCCCGTGCTTCACGTGCACGTCCGCGCACCCCGCGCCCTTCTCCGCGCCCACCACCGTGCAGCCGGTGCGCTCGCGCAAGGCACCCGAGGCGGTGACGTGGTCCGCGTGCACGTGCGTCTCCAGCACGTGGGTGAGCGTCAGGCCGAGCTCGCGCACCAGCTCGAGGTCCCGCTCCACCTGCTCGAGCACCGGGTCGATGAGCGCCGCCTGGCCGGTGGTCTCGTCGGCGACGAGGTAGGTGTACGTGGAGGACTCTGCGTCGAAGAGCTGGCGGAAAATCATGGGTTCATCCTCGTTCCTCGTTCAGACACGTGAGAGCCGGGAGCATGGGGGAACGATTCACACGTGGGTGAGAGCCGGGTCCAGGCGCGGACGATTCTCCCCCCCGGGAGTCCTCGCCAGGCCTTCCTGCCTGCCCCGGGAGGTGAGGGGATTGCGGCCGGCCGGCGGGGAGCGCACCTCGTGCGGCCGGGAGAGACGCTGCGCGATAGCCTGAGAGGTTGGAGGTTTCATGGCACGCAGTGACGAGGAGCTTCTCGGGGCCGCACGGCAGGGGGACAGCCGGGCGCTCAACGAGCTGCTCGCCCGATACGAGCGCCAGGTGTACCGCTTCGGGCTGCGCATGTGCGGCTCGGAGGAGGCGGCACGGGAGGTGCTGCAGCAGACGCTCCTCGCGGCCTTCCGGGGCCTCCACACCTTCCGCGGTGAGGCCCGGCTGTCCACCTGGCTCTACCAGGTGGCGCGCACCCACTGCCTGCGCTCGCAGCGCCGGCAGGTGGGCGAGCCCGTGGACTTTGCCCCGCTCGACACGCCCGAGGTGCAGGCCGTGCCCGCGGACACTGCCGGCCCGGACGCGGTGGCCCATGCGCGGCAGATGGGAGAGGTGCTGCAGGCGGCCATCCTCGCCCTGCCGGAGTCCTACCGCGAGGCCCTCGTCCTGAAGGATGTGGAGGGACTGGACGCCGGGGAGGCCGCGCGCGTCGCTGGCGTCGAGGTGGCTGCGTTCAAGAGCCGGCTGCACCGCGCGCGCATGGAGCTGCGGGCGCACCTGACCACCCTCCTCGGCGGGACCCAGCCCGCGGCCGATGCAGGGTGCCCCGCGCTTGCGCAGGAGCTGGCCGAATTTGCCGCCCAGGACGTGGACCAGGCCACGTGCGAGCGCATCGAGGAGCACCTCTCCCGCTGCGAGCGCTGCGCGCGGGAGTGCGACGCCCTCAAGCGCACGGTCTCCCTCTGCCGCCGCATCCCCGGGGACGAGGTGCCCGCACCCGTGCGCGCGGCGGTGCGGCAGGCGCTCGCGCAGGCGGGTGCCGCGGGCTGAATCGGCGCACGGTTCAGCCTGGCGTCACTCACTGCCAGGCAGGGCCTGCGATGAGACCGACCCGCTGCAGGGCCTCAAGGCGGCTGTGCCGCCGGCTCTTCCCGCCAGCGCTCCGCTGGGCTCGCCTTCGGGAGGGTGAAGAAGAAGGTGCTGCCCGCGCCTACCTCGCTCTCGGCCCAGATGCGGCCTCCGTGCGCCTCGACCAGCCCCTTGCAGATGGCGAGTCCGAGCCCAGCACCGGTGCGGTCGCTCCTCCTCGCCTGCCAGAAGCGATCGAAGATGCGTGGGAGGTGTTCGCCCGGGATGCCCGCTCCCGTGTCGGCCACCCAGAAGACGACCTCACCGTCCCGCGGCGTGGCGCCGACCCGGATGTGCCCCCCCGGTGGCGTGAACTTGACGGCGTTGCCGATGAGGTTCTCGAACACCTGGAAGAGACGGTCCCGGTCGGCGAGGACGTCGGGGAGCTCCCCGGCGACGTCGAGCTGGAAGTCCAGGGACGCTGCGGACGCGAGGTCCCGCTGAGCCTCGGTGGCCTCACGGACCAGCTGCGCTGCCGGGAGCCGAGCGCGTTCGACGGACATCGCACCCGCCTCGATCCGCGTCACGTCCATGAGGTCCTGGATGAGCCGCTGTGCGCGCGCCGAGGAGCGGTCGATCGCCTCGAGGTTCCGTTGCGCATCCTTCCCGGCGCCCTCCGGAAGGTGGCGCCGCAGCAGCCTGGCGCCGAGCTGGATGGCGCTGACGGGGTTCCGGATGTCGTGCGCGACGATCCGGAGCACCTCGTCGCGCGCCTGGATGGCGTCGTGGGCGGCGCGATAGAGCCGCGCGTTGTCCACGGCGAAGGCAACCAGGCGCGCCATCCTCTCGGCCAGACGGAGCTCCCGTGGATGATAGCGGTTCGAAGGCCGGGAGGAGAGGAAGACGAGCACGCCCAGGCAGCGATCGGACGCCACGAGGGGAAGCGCCATGAGCGACCGCGGGGCGATGTCGCACGGTGCATTCCGGTGCTCCGGGACATGGGCGATCGACTCGAGGTCCTCCGGGGTCACATCCCGCATCGGGGTCGCCCGGTGCGTCCGAAGCACCGACCACGCAGGGTGCGGGCGCCGACGATCCAGCTCGAACCGCTGGAGCACGTCGATGGACGGCACCCTGCTCGGATCCACGTGGACGACGTTCAGCCTCCACGCCATGCCCTCCTCATCCACCAGGTCCACGCCGCAACAATCAGGCAGGGCACGAACGGCGAGTCGGACGAGGGTCGCCATCCTGTCCTGGTAGTCGAGCGTCGCGCTGATAACGGTTGCGGCCTCGACGAGGAACGCCTGTTCCGCCTCGAAGCGCTTCTGCTCCGTGACGTCCCGCAGGACGACGGTAAACAGCCTGGAGCCGTTCGCCTCGAGCTTCGAGATGGCCGCCTCTGCGGGAAACTCCTCTCCACTCTTGCGGAGGCCGAAGATGGCGGGGCGGCGCTCCCCCATCCGGCGCGACTTGATGTTCCCCGCCGCGAAGCCGCGCACATCTCGCCGGTGAATCTCCCGGAAGCGCGCGGGAAGGAGGATGTCCAGAGGCTGGCCCAGTGCCTCCTCGCGAGACCACCCGAAGATCTCCTCGGCCCCCTCGTTGAAGATGGTGATCCGCTGCGCTTCGTCGATGGAGATGATGGCGTCGTTCGCGATGGAGATGATGCCTGCGAGCTTTGCTTCGGAGAGCCGACGTGCCTCCTCGGCGGCCTCGGCCCGGGTCCGATCGACACCGGTGCTGATGACGTACTCGACCTGGCCGTCGGTCCCCACGGTCGACCTGCTGGACCACGCCAGCCAGCGCCTCTCACCTGCCTTCGTGTGCAGGTGGGTGTCGACGGGACCGGGAGCTTCGCCGGACAGGTGGCTGGAGAGGGCCGCCCTGGTGACTTCGACCTCCTCCGGGACCGACAGGGGCTCCCAGAAGAAGCGACCGCGGACCTCCTCGAGGCGATACCCGGTCAGCTTCGAGCATGCCTGGTTCCAGTGGACGATCCTCCCCTCGCGGTCCACCACGACCACCAGCGCGCTGATGAGATCGAAGCTCTGGAACGCATCCATCGAGAGTCACCCGGCGGACCGGTGCTCCCTGGATGATGCGTCGCCTGCTCGTGTGGCGCAGGCGGGGCTGCTCTGGGGGGCGGCGAGCGACAGGGCCCCCGTCCCCACGCCTCAAGGTCGACGTGGAGGGTGTGCCTACTCGTCCGCGAGCGCGTCCGCCACAGCGGCGTCCATCGCGTCCGAGGGGTAGCCCACCCAGCGCACCTTCCCGTCGCGTCCGACGACGACCACGTGCGGGACCGCGGTGACGCCCCACGCGTCGTAGGTGCTGCCGTCTGCGTCGAGCATCACCGGATAGGTGGCGCCGTGCTCCGCGAGGAAGCTGCGCACCGCTTCAGGGTCCAGGTCCCTCGGTGCATGCACACCGATGACGGTGAGCCCCTCGACGGCGTGGTTCTCGTGTGCCGCCACGATGCGCGGCTCCGCGGCCTGGCAGTGGGGGCACCACTCGGCGAAGAACTCCACGAGCACCACCTGCCCGTGCAGCTCCGAGAGGACGAGCGGCCGTCCTTCCGGCGTGTTGAGCCACTCGTCCCCGGCGCCCAGGGTCGGCGGCGTCTGTCCCACGGTGATGCCCTGCGGCTGGCCGGCTCCGGACGGGCCACAGCCCATGGCGAGCGCGATGCCCACCGCGGCGGCGATGACGAGGAGAAAGCGCGCGGCGGACATCAGCAGCGCGCGCGGGGTGTGGAACTCAGGCTGAGGTTGGGACATGGCGGGGCTGCGCCTCCTAACACACCCGGCCCCGCAGTCACCTCCCGGCAGGCGACCATGCAGGCCCTCCCGCCCCCGTGGCCAGAAGGAGCACCCGGCACGGTCACGGCGCTTGTCGGTCCACGGAGGCGGCGCTATCCGCTCGGCGTGCCATTCCGTCCGACCGAGCCCTTCGTCCCCGCCCCCGGCCTCGCCTCGCCCCACGCGCAGACCATCTACGGCTCGCTGGTGCGGCCCACGCACACGCCCCCGATTCGGCGCGAGCGCTGGGACACGCCGGACGAGGACTTCGTGGACCTGGACGTGCTGGAGGGACCGAAGGGCGCACCGCACGTCGTGGTACTGCACGGGCTGGAGGGCTCCTCCCGGGCGGGCTACGTCGCCGCCGTGGTGCGCGGGGCCGCCGAGCGCGGCTGGGGCGTCACCGCCGTGAACTTCCGCTCCTGCAGCGGCGAGCTCAACCGCACGCCGCGCTTCTACCACTCGGGAGACACCGCGGACGCGCTCACCGTGCTGCGCCGGCTGCGTGAGCGCGTGGACGGGCCGCTGTACGCAGTGGGCTTCTCGCTCGGCGCGAGCGTGCTGTGCGGCCTCCTCGCGGAGACGGGAGACGCAGCGCCCGTGGACGGCGCGGTCTCCATCAGCTGCCCCTACGACCTCAGCGTCTGCTCACCGGCCATCGACGGGCCCGGCTTCTTCGCCTGGGTCTACCGCGAGCGCTTCCTGCGCAAGCTCAGGCGCAAGGCGCTCGAGAAGCTCGAGCGCTTCCCGGACGCGTTCGACCGCAAGCGTCTGGTCGCGGCGCGCAGCCTGAAGGAGTTCGACGAGGTGGTCACCGCGCCCATCCACGGCTACCGCGACGCGGACGACTACTACCGGCGAGCCTCCTCCGGCCCGAGGCTCGGTGCCATCCGCCGCCCCACCCTGCTGATCAGCAGCAAGGACGACCCCATGGTGCCGCCGCCGGGCGTCCCCGCGCACGCGGCGGACAACCGCTTCCTCTCCGTGCTCGTCACGGAGAAGGGGGGCCACGTGGGCTTCGTGGCGGGCCAGCTCCACGCGCCGCGCTTCTGGGCGGAGGCGCAGGCGCTCGTCTACCTCGAGCAGGTGCGCGCGGGGGCCCACCGGCCGTAGGCGCGCCCTCTCCCCCGTCCCTGGCGGAATGCGCTGCGTCACGAAACGATTGACGTAGCGGGTGCGTGCACCCGAGCCTCCGCCCCGATGACGACCTCTGCTCTCGACCTGACCCCCCACCTCGGTCCCGCGCGGGACGAGGCCACCGTCGGCACCATGGCTCGCGGCCTCACCGGCAGCGAGATCCTCAAGATCGCGGGGGAGATCCGCGAGCTCACCACGCGCGGCCAGTCTGTCTGCAACCTCACCGTGGGTGACTTCAGCCCGCAGGAGTTCCCCATTCCCGCGGAGCTGCGGGACGAGATTGCCAAGGCGCTCGCGGCCGGAGAGACGAACTACCCTCCCAGTGACGGCGTGCTCGCGTTGCGCCAGAGCGTCCAGCGCTTCTACGAGCGGGAGCTCAAGCTTCGCTTCCCGCTGGAGAGCATCGTCATCGCGAGCGGTGCGCGCCCCATCATCTACGGGACGTACCGGACGGTCCTGGACGCGGGGGACACCGTCGTCTACCCGGTGCCGAGCTGGAACAACAACCACTACACGTACATGATGGGCGCGCGGGGCGTGCAGGTGCCCACCTCGGTGGAGAACGGCTTCATGCCCACCCCCGAGCAGCTCGCGCCGCACCTCGCGGAGGCGCGCCTGCTCGCGCTGTGCAGCCCGCTCAACCCCACCGGCACCATGCTGGCGCCGGAGGCGCTCCGGGGCATCTGCGAGCTCGTGGTGGCGGAGAACCGCCGGCGCAAGGCGGACGGGCGCAAGCCGCTCATCGTGATGTTCGACCAGATCTACTGGGTGCTGTCGTTCGGCCGCGTGCCGCACGTCACGCCGGTGGAGCTGGTGCCGGAGATGGCGGCGTACACCGTCTTCGTGGACGGCATCTCCAAGGCGTTCGCCGCGACGGGCGTGCGCGTGGGCTGGGGCATCGGCCCGCCGTCCATCATCTCGCGCATGCGGGACGTGCTCGGGCACGTGGGCGCCTGGGCGCCGAAGCCGGAGCAGGTGGCGGTGGCGCACTACCTGGACCACGCGGACGCGAGCCACGGCTTCCTGGTGAAGATGCGGCGCGACGTGGACGAGCGGCTCGAGGCGCTGCACCAGGGCATCACCGCCATGCGCGAGGCGGGCCTGCCGGTGCGCTCCATCGCTCCTCAGGGTGCCATCTACCTGTCCGTCCAGTTCGACCTGGTCGGCAAGGGCGGCCTGAAGAGTAACGACGACATCCGAAAGCTGCTGCTGGAGAAGGCGCGCTTCGCGGTGGTGCCGTTCCAGGCCTTCGGGCTCAAGGAGGACACCGGCTGGTTCCGCCTGTCGGTGGGCGCCACGTCGGTGGCGGAGATCCGCGAGGCCCTGCCGCGGGTGGAGACTGCTGTGCGCGAGGCGCTGGCGGGACGCTGAGCTCCCGCGCACTCCTTCTCCAGAGCCCTGCTCCTATGCTCGTCCCCCTCCGCTTCCAGTCGCCCTCCAGTCGCCCCCCGGAGGACCCCTTCTCGCTCCTCCTGGAGTGCCACCAGCGCATCCGGACCTTCCTCGCGCTGGGCCAGCGGCTGGCGGGCGCGGGGGACGCCCCGCACCGCGAGGTGGCCGAGGCCGCCGGGCGCGTCGAGCGCTACTTCACCGTGGGCCTGCCCAAGCACGTGGCCGACGAGGACCTCTCCCTGGCCCCGCGCCTGCGCGAGCTGGCGCTGTCCGCAGACGTCCTCGCTGCCCTGGAGAAGATGGAGCAGCAGCACCGGGAGCTGGAGGCCCTCCTGGAGCGGCTGGTGCCGCGGTGGCAGAAGCTGCAGGCAAACCCGGAGCGCCTGGCCTCGCTCGCCCCGGCCCTCGCTTTGGACAGCGAGCAGCTGGCCATCAAGATGGAGCAGCACCTGCTTCTCGAGGAGCGCGTCCTCTTCCCGGTGGCGGGCGCGCAGCTGCCTGAGGAGAGCGTGGTGGCGCTCGCGGCAGAGATGCGCGCGCGGCGCGGCATGGCCCCCTGACCGGCCACTTTCCAGTTTCCCCCACCTACACGTTTCCGAACATCCCCGCGAAGGTGGTGGCGGACCTACCCATCCAGGTGAACGTCCCGGTGGTCACCGAGTATGGCCTGGGCGCCTATGTCCTCACGGAGCAGCCCGACCAGACCTCGTACCTGGGCACGAAGCCGGGCTCGACGGTGGACCGGCAGACCGTCATCAACGCGCGGCTCATGGTGCAGGCCGCCTTCTGACGCTACCTGGTACTCCGTGCCACGACGGTCGCAGGTCCGCAGCCCCATGCCCCCACCGTGTCGCCTCCGAGCTCTGGCGACCGGTGGGGGGCTTCGTTCAGTGTGTGCGGGCGCACCGTCGCCCTCCATCCGTCGGGGCGCAATGAACGCAGCCCGCGCCGGGCCCTCGCCCCGAGCCGCACCGCGAGCGCCTCGGCGTTCCGTGCGAAGTCGGTGAGGCCGGCGCTGCGGCAGGCGCTGCAGTAGAACTCCCATCATGGTGCGCTACAGCATGAGGAGTGCAGAGGAGTTCGACGCCTGGCTCAGCGAGCACTCCTATTTCGATGATGCGATGGTGCGCACGTTCGAGCCCGCTCCTGCGGAGCCTGGGGCTGCAACTCCCGAGCGCGTGACCATCGAGTTTGCGTACCAGGTCAGCGGGGGTCTCCGCGCAGGTGACCTGCGACGTCTGCGGCGGATTCGCCTGCACTGCGATGGCGTTACCCGCTTCGAGCTCCACCCACCCGGCAGCGTTTCTGCAAACCACTGGTCCGAGGGCGTGGAACTGCTCGAATCGGAAGGGCGGATTCGATTCGCGATCGACGTGCCCGGCCGCCTTCTTCTCGAGTGTGGCAGTGCGGAAGCCGAAGAACTTCCGGACCAGGAGGAGGTCATCACTCCCTGGGAGAGCGACCGCGAGGTTTTCCTGACCATCCGCGGTGCGGCACCGAGCCCCGAGACCATCTCCGCGCGCTGCCTCGAGCGGACGGAGGTTGCACTCGTCTGGAGAATCTATGGGGGAGAGGCACGTCCTCAATCATCCGTTCCCAAGGACCACTACGATGGATGGTTCCTGCAGATGCCGGACCGGGTCGCACATACCGAAGGTGGCGTGACGCTGCGCGTGACGCCCGGTCCGCACAGCACTCGACTTGTGCTGACGAACTGGGACCAGGAGAACAAGCGCCTGTGGGCTGCTGTGCTTGCCACCGTCTCCACTCTCGACGTGCTCGAAGCTCATTGCGGAAACCGCGAGCTCGATGCAGACGCGTTCCGCGAGCTCGCGAAGAGAAAACTGGCCACCTCGTAGGCGCGGCGTGAGCGGCGTGCCCGTGGTGGACGAGGAGGGACGACCGGTGGGGGTAGTGAGCCGAGCGGACCTGATCCGCACGTCCCCCACTGCTGCGCGGCCGGGTAGCGCACCATGCGCGCAAGCTCCGCGACCACGTCCAGGCGCGGCCGCAGACGGGCGCGAGGCGGGGCGCTGACAGCAGTGCTCGCCACCGCAGAACCGTCCCCTTCCCCACTGGGAGCGAGACTCCCCTCTCCCCCTGGGAGAGGGACAGGGTGAGGGGGCTGTGCACGCGTTGCAGCGAGAGGTCCGATTGCCGGGACCAAGCTTCCTGGTCATCTTGCTTCGATGGCACCCGCTCGGAAGAAGGCAACGACCATCGCACTCGAGCCAGAGATGGATGCACTCCTGACGCGCGCGGCGTACCGCAGGCACCCGAAACCCAAGGTCGCGGATATCATCGGTCACGGCCTTCGCGAGCGCGGCGACGAAGTGAAGCTCTTTTCTGAACTGCGCTGAGAGTGCCTAGCGCGCGCTCGCATCCATGGTGGATAGCAGCTCGGCAACTGTGTCGTAGAACGCCGCCTCGAGCGCTTCGTCGCCGCTGCGGTAGCCCCAGAGGTTCGAGCGCGTCACGCACTTCTCCTGCGGGGTGACTGTGAGCGGTGAGGTGCCCGGCCGCTCGATGATAGCCATCAACTTCGAGCATCCCTTCCACTGCCCTAACTCGAAATCCGCGCGGTAGCGCTGGACGCGCACCTCGAGCCGCGCGGTGCCATCCGGGGCAAGGGCCACGCCTGCGGACGTGAGGGCCTGTGACATGAGCGTGGTGACGCTCTCGGTGAGCGCTTCAGACTCCTGGCGCTCCGACCGATGATCGACGACCTCGACGCGGAAGGGCGCACTGCTCTGGAGCCCCGAGAAGGCAAAACGAGGAAGGGAGGGCCCGCTCCGGGAGACCGCATAGCGCGTCGTCTCGCACCCCATCAGCGCCAGGCACCCGACCAGCACCACGCCGAGCCTGCCCCGCGATGGGAGCTTGTTCCGTGTCGTCTGGCCGTGCTCGCGCATGCTCGAACATTTAGCGCAAGCCGTTGACCGCGGCCAGCCCCCTCACCCCGTCCCTCTCCCAGAGGGAGAGGGGGCAGTGGGCGGCGCATCGAGAGGCAAACGGAGTCGCGCCCGGCACCCGCGCTCTCCGGTCCGGTTCTCCAGGCGCAGGGTTCCGCCGTGCGCCTCGGCGATCTGCCGGCTGAGCGCCAGGCCGATGCCGCTTCCCTCCGGCTTGGTGGTGAAGAAGGGCACGAAGAGGTTGCCCGTGTCGGCCAGCCCCAGCCCCTCGTCCTCCACCCACACCTCGAGAACGTTGGGGCCGGCCACGCTCCAGGAGAGCCACACGCGCCCGCGCGTCTCCAGCGCCGCATCCACCGCGTTCTTCACCAGGTTGATGAGCAGCTGCTCCAGCTGGTCCCCATCCGCCATCAGCTTCAGCTCGGGACCAGGACGGACCTCCACCGGCAGTCGCAGCTCGAGCGCCGCCACGCGCCGCACCCACTCACCCACCTCCACCACGCCGGGTGAAGGCGGAGGGAGACGCGCCAGCCGCGCATACGAGGACATGAAACGCGACAGACTCGCGCTGCGCCGCGCGATGACGCCGAGTCCCGACGCCGCATCCTCCTTCCAGTCCGGTGCGGCCGAAGGCTGCTTCAGCACCTCCGACAGGTTCTCCGCGATGGAGTGGATGGGCGCGAGCGAGTTGTTGATCTCGTGCCCCAGCACGCGCACGAGCCTCCGCCACGCCTCCTTCTCCTCCTCGCGCAGGGCCAGCCTCAGGTCCGCCAGCACCACCAGCGTGTGCGGCCGCCCCTCCTTGCGGAACGCCGCCCGCCGCAGCTCGTAGGGCCCACCGTCCCTCGCGAAGTCCAGCGTGAGCCTGCGCGGAGCAGGCCCCGAGAGCAGGTCCGTGAGGCTCAGCTCCTCCGACGCGCGCCCCAGCACCTCGTCCCGGGTGCGCGAGAGCAGCCTCTCGGCGGCGCGGTTCAGCAGGCGCAGGTTCCCCCCCTCGTCGAAGGTGAGCACCGCGACGTCGATCTCCTCGATGACGTAGGTGAGCAGCGCGTCGGCCTCGAGCGCCCCGAGCCGCTGCGCGCGCAGCGTTCCCGCCAGCGCGTTCACCTCGTACATCAGCTCCCCGAGCGGGTCCTCCGGCCGCGCCCAGCGCCCCCGCACCGAGTAGTCCCCCTCGCGCAGGGCGAGCAGCAGGTTGGAGACGGTCTGCAGCGGCCGCACCACCCGCCCCCGCACCGCCGCCGCAGCGCCCCACCACACGCAGCACACCGCCACGGTGAGCGTCCACTGCGCCTTGAGGGAGAAGTCACCGCTCCACAGGAGCACGAGCGCCACCGCCGCGCCCGGCAGGCCCGCGAGCAGCGCCAGCAGCAGGACGTGGACGTCGTGCGGAAGCGGCGAGCGCCTCCGCTTCATTTCTCGACCTTCAGCTCGTAGGCCTGCAGGCGCCGGTACAGGGCGCTGCGGCTGAGGCCCAGCACGCGCGCCGCGTCGCTCACGTTGCCGGAGTGACGCGCCAGGGCGCGCTGGATGAGGTGACGCTCCACCTCATCGAGGGTCATCTCCTCCAGGCGCGAGCTCCCACCCTCACCACGGCGGCGCAGGAGCAGGTCCTCGGCGCGCACCACGTCGTCCGTGGTCATCAGCAGCGCGCGCTCCACCGCGTGCTCCAGCTCGCGCACGTTCCCGGGCCAGGTATAGGCCACGAGGGCCTCCAGTGCGCCCGCATCGAAGCGCAAGCCGGGACGTCCGTACCTGCGCCCGGCCGCAGCGAGGAACTGCGAGGCGAGCAGCGGGATGTCCTCCGGCCGCTCGCGCAGGGGCGGCAGGTGCACCTCCACCGTGTTGAGGCGGTAGAGGAGGTCCTCGCGGAAGCGCCCCTCGGTGGCGGCGCGGTGCAGGTCCACGTTCGTCGCGCTCACCACCCGCACCTGCACGCGCTTCATCCGCGAGGAGCCGACCGGGTGCAGCTCCCCCGTCTGCAGCACGCGGAGCAGCTTGGCCTGCTGGGCGAGCGGCATGTTGCCAATCTCATCCAGGAAGAGCGTGCCCCCATCCGCGAGCTCGAAGCAGCCGAT